>CALKJV010000212.1 GCA_937995505.1 uncultured Bacteroidia bacterium
TCTGCTTCGGCATGCCCCAGATGTGGTATGGCTGCCATTGCCCGAGCCGCTTTTACCTGGCCGTACTATAACCCTTGAAACCCCCTTCCGAGTACAGATTCCCGAGACTTTTTCTCGCATGGGGCGCTCGGACGGTAGCTATCAAATCACCCAGTGGTATCCCAAGCCGGCTGTCTATGACGCTCAGGGCTGGCATCCCTTGCCCTACTTAGACCAAGGGGAGTTTTACAGTGAGTGGGGACGCTACGAGGTGGAGATTACCGTACCAGAAAACTTTCTCGTGGCAGCGACGGGAGTTTTGCAGACGCCCAGCGAGCAGAAGTGGCTGGAGCAGCGGAGAGAGGAGACGGTGGCGTGGATAGCCCGCGCACAGACTGTCACAGGGCGCGCGTCTCTTCCAGGCACCCTTCCCTCTGCACGAAACCGCCTGCCCCAAAAAGACTCGCTACCGCCCTTGCCCACTTGGGCCGCAGACCCTAAACCCAGCCGTACTTATAAGACTCTCCGCTTCGTGCAGGACAGTGTACATGATTTTGCGTGGTTTACGGCGCCAAACTATGGGCTTCTTTCGGATACGCTAACGCTCCCAAATGGCCATCGCATAGCCTGTGTGGGGGTTTTTCGCTTGCGCTACTTCTCTGCTTGGCAGTATAGTCCGCGTTATATCGCCGAGGCCCTTGAGAAGCTAAGCAAATGGGTCGGCCCCTATCCCTACACCCACGCTACCGCCGTAGAAGGCGGCCTGGCAGCTGGCGGCGGTATGGAGTACCCCATGGTTACAGTTATCCAGCCAGTCACCGACACCTCAACCCTGCGCCAAATAATCGTGCATGAAGTGGGGCACAACTGGTTTCAGGGGATGCTCGCTTCTAATGAGCGCCTCTACCCCTGGCAAGATGAGGGCACCAATAGCTACTACGAGCAACGCATTCTCTCGCAGTCGCTGGATTTGCCGGCAGATACGACAGTCGGCCAGCCCTCTGCTCGGATAGAGATTGGGGGGCTCTCTGTGTCGCTGGGTAGGAAAGGACAAGGCATAGCCGCCCGCCTGGGAAACCCCTTACTCGCCGCCTACCACCACCTCAATACCGACCAGCCTTTCACCCTCTCCTCCGAGCAGTATAGCTTATTGAATTACGGCCTAGGGGTCTATCAGCGGACAGCGCTCATGCTGAGCACTTTTGCGGCGCGGGTCGGGCAGTCGGCGTGGGATAAAGCCATGCAACACTACTGGCGAGAGTGGGCTTTTCGGCACCCTACACCAGAAAGTTGGGCGCGGAGCCTTACCGAGATGGACCTTCCCGGTGAGACCCTGCTCCAAGCCCTCTACTCAGATGCCGAGCCTGACTATCACCTAAGAGCACGCCGATTAAGCGCTAATACCTATCAGGTTCGCCTCACGCAGCGGCATAAGGGTTACCCCAAAGCCCTGCCCCTCTCGGCTATCGCCCTAAGTAAAGAAGGGGAAGTTCTCGCCCGCTACCCCTTGAATGCCGATACAAGCTTCACCCTTACGCTGCCGGCGGGCACACACTTTTTCGCGGTAAACCCTGAGCAAGTGCCATTTGAGCGGCGGGTAGGCAATAACTTCTTTTATGCCCGTGGGCCTTTTCGTACTTGGCAGCGTCTGCGGGTGGGAACCTTGCCACTTGCCCCACCTTTGATGGGCTACACCTACCTCTCGCTTACTCCTGCGTTCGGCTATAACTACCGGGACGGGCTTATGGTGGGGATTCTTTTCACGCACGGGCTTTTTCCCAAGCGGCTCTTAGAGTTTCATGCGCTGCCGATGTATAGCTTTTTAGCGAGAGACCTGAGGGGCAGTGCGGGGGTTACGCTGCGCGCCTTTCCGGCAGGTACCCGCCTCCAGCTGGTAGAAGGGCGCCTGCGCTCTGCCCAGTTTGCGGGCTTCTGGCGTACGAAAGCGAGCATAGATTTCACTTTTCGTCGTCCGTACGACCGATTTGGATTTCGGCATGTGGTGCGATTACGCAGCCACCTTCTGGCGTATGGAAGCTTGCTGGGAGAGTCGCCCCTGCGCTGGGAAAACGCCGGCCGCCCCGCTTATACCGCCCTGGACTGGGAAGCCCGACGAGAAGAAGCTGTTGTGCAGCTTTACGGCTTTGCCTCGGTAGGATATGACCTGGCTGGGCACTTTCGGGCAGAAGCAGAAGGGCAGCTGTACTGGAAAGTTACCCGCCGATGGACGCCTTTCTTGCGAGCTTATGCGGGCTGGGTAGCAAATGGCGCCCCAAGCTACCTCCTCTTACGGCCTAGTGGCTTTGACCCCTTTGGCGAGCAAGTGCTTTTAGACCGCTTCCGAGAAGGGCCTACCCGCCTCCTACGCCAGCAAATTCCCGAAACCCAAGGCGCTTGGCGAACCCCAGCCGATACCCTCACTACGACTGCCCTCCTCGCTACTAATGTAGAGCTGCCCTTCCCTGGCATAAGCTTCCTCGCCCTGCGCGCCGATGCTGGCTATCTACCCGCCCAAGCCCGCTCCTACTGGGGACTGAGCCTGGGCTTGCCCGTCGTGCGCATACGAGGAAGGTTCATCGCCGGCGGCTACTTCCCTTTTGCAGGCTCTACCTTCCCCCAAAACCGCCCCAGCTCGCTTGCTGATATAGTACGTAGCTTTACCTGGAGCCTCCAGGTACCCTTAGACCTGCGCTGGACCGTGCCGTGGTAAATTCCAAAACTTAGGTTGGAATTGCAGCCATAAATCGCAGGGCTGCGCATACTTGTTCCTTCAAGCGATCCGTAAGCTTTAGCAGCCAGATTTTGGGCTTGAGCCTATTGGGGCTCGCCCTCGCACAAAGCGGAGAGTCTATGGGCTCCCCGCACGACATCAGCACTGCGGTATTCGGTAACTCACCTACCGTGAGCGGAGGCAACCTTGTATGGCAGTGGTCGGCTTTTGACTCTACCCGCGGGCGTACAAACAACCACAACCTCCGCAGCGGCCCCGACGTGGTCTGGAAGGTCGTGCTGCCAGAGTGCTTTGATAGCGGGGAAAATTTTACCTCTTCTTTTTCTGCCACTTTTCCCACCAGCGCTCAAACTCGCGCTGGCTACCTTCTGCGGTAAAGAGGGGTGACAAAAGTTCGTAGAGCTGACCGGGATTATACACCCGATCGGCTGCGAAGCGCAAAACTTCTAACCGACTGCTTTCGTATTCCAGCGTCCACAGCAGGTCTCTCAGCTGGGCTGCAGAGAGACAATGCTCTGGCACTACCTCCCGCAAAAGGCTAATCCGTCCCGCTTCAACGCTTTGCGAAGCCACCGCGAGGCGAAAGTAGTTAAACTCCACCTCACTCATAGAGGCAACCACGCAGGATTGGGCCCACATGAACCCACCCCAGAGCCACAGCCAGCGCATCTGAAGACAAAGAAACGGAAAAAACTCAGTGGCTAATTCATCTCCAAAGTAAAGTTAGCTTTTTTTCGGAGCCAGCTGCTGGAAGTGCTGGAGCGTCTCGGCCAAGCCTTCTTCTAAAGGGGTGTGGGGGCGCCAGCCCGTGGCGGCGTGCAAGCGCTGCCAGTCCAAGGCATTGTGCCGAAGTTCGCCGGGCTTGGGGGGGAGGTAATTGGGGGGCGTCTCTACGCCTATCCGCTGCGCCAAGGCCCAGTACAGAACATTCACGCTGGTGCGCACGCCTGTACCTACATTGAAGGTCTGGCCGTGAGTCTGCGCAGGGTTGCGCAGCACTGCCTCAAAAGCCGCCACTACATCTTTTACATATACGAAATCCCGCGTCTGCTCGCCATCACCATAAATATAGACGGGCTGACTATTCAAGAGGCGATAGGTAAAAATGGCCACTACGCCTGCCTCGCCGAAGGGATTTTGCCGAGGACCGTAAACATTGGCTAAGCGCAGCACAGTATACGGCACACCATGAGCAGCACTCATGTGGTGCAGGTATAGCTCACCGGCGAGCTTGGCTATGCCGTAAGGCGACTCGGGCCGGGGCACATGCGACTCAGGTATGGGCAGAGTAGAGGCTTC
>CALKJV010000213.1 GCA_937995505.1 uncultured Bacteroidia bacterium
AAAGTGTGCGAAGGCTACTCTATCTAGCGAGTCCTTGGGGGCGTTTTTGGAGTTGCGGTAACGCGAGGCGATGCGCTGGATAGAAAGTGAAGCTGTCTGGTAAAAGGTCAGGGTTTCAGCGGCGGCATGACAATAGCGCACGGCTCCGCCCCATCCCTCTCGCTGAGCGGCTTGAAGGAGATTCTGCAGGATGACACGCTGCCGTTCAAGGGTCAGACTATCCCCCATCTCACGCCAAGCGGTAAAGCGAAGGCTATCTTGAGACGAGGGCAACCCTGTGGGGGATTTAGCTTGGGGGGAAGGGGTACAATGCCACAGCCCCGCAGCTGCAGCAAAAAACAGCACGGCTTGTACCCGCATACGCTAAGTTACACTTCCAGTGTCAAAAATAAGATATCATCTACCTGAGGAGTTTCCCCCCGCCATTGGGAGATGGCCTGCCGGAGGAGCTCCACTTGCTCGGTGAGGGGGAGGTACTGATTGGTCTGGAGAAAGCTGCGCAGCCGATTAGGGGTAAATTTCTTTCCAGCGGGGCTTAGCTGGTCTACCAGGCCATCTGAGAAAAGATACAAGCGATCTCCGGGCTGTAAGCGCATAGATTGCAGCTCCGGCAGGGGGAGTGAGCGGGCTTCTGGGCTAATGTCTGTCCGAGTGCCTCGGATCTCGTGCAGCTGCCCCTGGCGGTAAATCCAAAGCGGGCGCCGAGCGCCTAAGTACTCCAAGCGAGAGCTGGCCGGCTCGTACCGCAGAAGTACCAGCTCAAAACCTTCTCGCTCTACCTCTCGGCTTTTCACATCTAAAAGGATCCCAGAGAGAAGGTCTTCGTACAGTCCTTGGAGGTTCTGTACAGGCTCTCTAGTGCTACGCCAGAGAGAAGTAAGCGCATACACGCTAATAAGGGCAGCGGCCGTACCATGGCCTGTCGAGTCGCCTAAAGCCAATACCACTTGCCCTTCCTGCGGCGCATAGAAGTAGAAATCCCCCCCTACCCCACTTAGGGGCGCATTCCACACAGCCGCATCCGAGAAGTAGGTGCGCAGGCCCTCAGGCTCTGGCAAGAAGCGCCGAAATATGCGAGCCGCATAGCTCTGAGCCTCTTGACTATCGCGCAGCTGCTGCTGTAGCATTTGCATGCGCTTCTTCTCTTCTGTAATGTCCAGCTCTATCGCCATGTAGTTAACCACTTCATTGAGCTCATTGGTGAGCGGCGTGATATACAGCCGTAGCCAGTAGGGGCGCCCGTCTTTTGCATAGTTGAGGATCTCTTCTACGAAGGGCTCTTTGCGTTGGAGCTTTTCGCGGATGCGAGCGACGGTGGCGGGGTCGGTTTCTGGTCCCTGTAAGAGCTTTCCAGGCACTTTTCCACGCACTTCTTCCAGGGTGTAGCCCGCTATCCGCTCAAAGCCTTTATTGACCCAGACAGCCCGCCCTTGCGCATCTGTGATGACGACGGCGTTGTCTGTGTAAGCCGCCACCGCTGCCAAGAGGCGCAGTTGGTCCTTACTTTCTGCCAGTTCTCTATTGGACTTTTCCAGGGCCTCTTTGAGCTCGGTTAGGGCTTCTACTTGCTGCTGTAGCTCCTCGGCGTATTGGGCAAGTTCGTCTTGCGCTAAGCGTACTTGCGTAACATCGTGCAGGATGAGAGCGTAATAGTTTGCCCGAATGTGGGTCCAGTAGCCTTGCAGATGAGAGATAGCTGCGGGAGAGCGGTAGGAAAATTCTACAGTCGCCTGTGGTGTGCGGCGCTCAAAGAGCTCCAAGAGAGCTTCTGAGGGGTTTGCATGCGCTGTAAAAAGCTGGCGTGCGGGCTGCTCCAGGAGCTGTGGTAGAGGCAGGGCCGTAAGGGTAGTCGCACCTGGACTGGCCCAGAGAAAGCGATCCGCCTCCACATCCACGAGGAATACAGGATAGGGATAGCGAGCAGCAAGCTCCTGAAGCAAGGGAGCTGCATCGGACTGGGTCGTGGCTTGCGGTTGTGGGGCGCTCATGAGCGCCTTTACGGTTTCCCAGAAGGTAGGCATATTGTCACCGAAAACAAAAATTGGGGCCCGCAAGAGAGCCCCATTGTGTATGGGCTGTGGAGGAGTCGAACCTCCGACCTCTGCTCTGTCAAAGCAGCGCTCTAAACCAACTGAGCTAACAGCCCGCTTATGGCAAATTTAGGAGGATTGCTTTTCCTCAAAGAAGGCTTTGAGCTGCTGGATGGCTCTGAGGTCGCCGAACTTTTGGCGGCCGGCAGGCCGAGTGAGAGGCTCTACAGGGGCAGGAGCAGCTTCTACAGCAGCCTCCTCCGACTTCTTGCGGCCCTTACGGGAGAGGCGAGCTGCATACTGGGCTAAGACAATGGTGCGGTTAGTCTCGTCCAGCTCAATCACCTTGAAGAGCAGGGAATCCCCCTCTTTGGGTAACTCGCCAGAGGCAGATTTAAGGTAGTGCATGGGGCAGAACCCCTCCACATCAAAAGCAAGCTGAATTTGCGCGCCGGCATCGGTGATGCGCCCTACTATGCCTTCATGCAGCGACTCGGGATGGAAGATAGAGCGAATCATCTCCCATGGGTCCTCTACAAGCTGCTTGTAGCCCAAGCGAAGGCGCTTGCTCGCAGCGTCTACTTCTAAAACTACCACTTCTATCTCTTGTCCTCGTTCCAAAATCTCGGAGGGATGTCGAACACGTCGTAGCCAGGAAAGGTCTCTTACATTGATAAAGCCTTCTACGCCGGGCTCTAGCTCCACAAAGGCCCCGATAGTGGTGTAATTTTTGACGATACCTCGGTGGGTAGAGCCTACAGGGTATTTTTCGGTTGCGTGGAGCCATGGATCGGGGGAGAGCTGCCGCACGCTTAGGGTAAGGCGTTGGCTCTCACGGTCCAGCTGGATGATCTTAGCTTGGAGCTTTTGGCCGACCTGATAATTCTGAGTAACATCCACCGGCGTAGTAGACCAGGAAAGCTCAAAGACAGGAATGAGCCCCTCTATACCCGGTACGAGTTCCACCGTAAGGCCATAATCTGCTACGGCTACAATGGTAGCTTCTACTGCATGGCCCACCTGCAGCCAGTCGGGGGGCGAATCCCATGGGTTGGGTTGGCATTGCTTGATGCCCAGAGTCACCCGGCGAGCCTCTGCGTCATAATCCAGTACCACCACTTCTACCTTATCTCCAGGCTTGTAGAGCTCCTCGGGATGGGAGACCCGCCCCCAAGAGAGGTCGCTGATATGCACCAACCCATCAATCACCCCCCCTAAATCTACGAATACACCAAAAGAGGCGACATTTTTGACTGTACCTTCTAGCACTTGGCCGCGCTCTAAAACGCTAAAGATGCGCTCTTTTTGCTTAGAGATCTCTTCCTCTAAGAAGGCCTTGTGAGAGACCACAACATTGTGCTGAGCGGGGTTGATTTTGACTACCTTAAAACGAAGTCGTTTTCCGACAAGGTCATCGTAGGTATCGGAAGCGCGCAGCGGCTTTACATCTACCTGAGAGCCGGGGAGAAAGGCTTCTATGCCCCCGATATCCACTACAAAGCCCCCTTTGGTGCGCCGCCGAATGATCCCTTCTATGGGTGTTTCGGTTTGGAGGGCCTCCTGAATCTGATTCCACGTGCGCAATGAATGTGCTAAACGACGAGAGAGCCTCACCCCCCCGTCGCGCGACTCAAGGCTCTCCACAAAGACCTCTATCTCATCGCCTACCTTAGGAAGCTCCTCGTCTGGTCCCCATTCGGAAAGGGGTATTTGCCCCTCGGCTTTGTATCCGATAGAAACGAGTACATCTCTGTCGCTTACGGAGACAACTCGCCCCCGGACGATAGCATTCTGCACACGAGGGGGAGAGTACGCTTCGTACATCTGTTTGAGCTCTAAGTCGGAGGTTGGATTCATGTGGGCGCAAAGGTACAAAATTTACGGCAGTTGCAATCGGATCCCGTAATAAGCGCCTTCGGCCTCGGCTCGCAGAAAGTAGCTGCCTGCGGGCAAGGAAGGGAGCTGAAGGGTCTTTTGGGCCTTCCAGTAAGCTGCCTCAGCCGTAGGGGTCTCCCAGACTACTTTACCTTCGGCATCGTATAGGCGAAATATGAGGCGTCTCGGCATCTTCTCTGGCATGGCCCATCGCAGCTTATACTGAAATGGGCCGATCGCCTCCAAGAGAAACGTAAGACCGAGGTTTGATGCAGTCAGCCGGCCCCATAAAGGCGGAGGAAGCGGACGAAGCAGGGCCGGGAGGCGCAGCTCAGCCAGAATCTGGCTTTTCGCACTGATAAGTCGAACTATCGCCGAGTCGGGGTAAAACTCTATAAGCCCAAAAGCCGCAGAGAAGTCTTTTTTGGTGATACCTTGCCCGCCCGCATTGAAGGTATTGACGCCTAACCGTTTGGCCAGCTGGTAGGAGCGCTTCTCGGTTTTGCCCCAACCGCCCGTCATGAGCTCTGGCATCCCCCCCATCACCCCATCCTCTAAGGTGCCTATGTGCGTATCCCCACTCACAAAAAGTACTCCGGTAATCCCTTCGCGCCAGCACCAGCTGAGCACACTATCCTGGTCAGCCGGATACCCCGCCCAAGTATCCGCAATAAAACCCGCAATGAAAATTGCAGGTACTTTATACAAACCAGCGGCCAGCTGAAGGGTCTGCTCTGGCAAGCGAAGCGCCTCTTGGATGAGAATTTGTAGATTACGATTATAGGTCACGCCCGTTAGGATCACCTTCCAGCGAGCGGTACTCTCCTTGAGGGAACGAAGCAGCCACTCACGCTGTACGGCGCCAAGGAGGGTATATTCGGGCTTGGGGCGAAAGTAATACCGCCCCAACTCCCCTAACTCAAAGACCCGCATCGTCGCAGTGCGCGCCGCCCGATTATCTATGAAGAAAAACTCTACGTCCCCCCATCGGAATCGCTGGAAGCACCCCTCCTCTTTTTCTACCAGGGGATAGTGCGGAAAAAACTGCCGATAAGCCCGCAGAGCATTTTCTCGGATCACCGGCTCAAAGGGGTAATCGCCTACCGGCAGGCGCAGCGTACGATACTGCGCCCGATAATCGCGCCCTGTATTATCTGCTACGTAATCATGGTCATCATACAAGTACGCCCAAGGCGCCGCCTGGTATAAAGGCTGTAGGTAAGGGTCTCGGTAGCGCTTCTCGTAAAGGCGAACGAGATTTTCCCATTTTTCTGGAAAGAACCTCGTACTTGGCGGGAAGTTGGGCTCTGTGGTGTCCGGATAGCCCCAGTCCCCTAAATGCACGATGAGGTGCGGATCCTGCTGAAGGAGGAGCTGGGTGAGTTTTTTCTGGTCGGAGCTTTTGGGTTCCAGGTCGTGGCAGGAGAGGAAAGCCACACGCAAAGGCATCACTGGGGGCGTATGAAAGCTGCCAGAAACTACCTTCCCCTCGGGTAGTCTTACCTCATATACATAGCGCGTACCCGCCTGCAAGCTATCTATGGTCAGGCATAGGGGCGGCTCTGCGCTCGTAAAGCGCCGCTGGACCCAGTGGGCTACGGATACTTCGGCCTCAGTGGCCCAGATGCACAACCGAGCAGTATTTTCAGTTACTCCACCTACTAGCACCTGGGCTGTGAGGGTCCCCCCGAGCCCGAAA
>CALKJV010000214.1 GCA_937995505.1 uncultured Bacteroidia bacterium
CCAGGTTTTGCCGAGGAGGCCTGTGATACCGAGGAGCGGATAGGGCAGCTGCTGGCGCCAGTAGGCAGCCCAGCGTAGCAGGGCCTGCCAAGTATCAGATACGAGGATGTGGGGTTCGGGTACAGGCTTCTCGGTCAGGCACACGCGTGCCCCTCGAGCAAAAGCCTCTTTTAGATACTGATGACCATCACGCTCGGCTCGGAGCGCAACAAAAAGAGGGACGGCAGCACCGTGTAGCGACCGTGTATCCCAGGCGAGGTGGGTCACAACCTCGTCCCTCTCCATAGCCAAAGTACCACCAACCGCAGCGGCTATTTCTGAGCTTAGCCAGCCGCGCCCTAATGCCACCATAGTACGGCTATGTCATATAAAGCGTGAGCCCATGCGGTGATTCCAAATCCTCGCAAGATATATATCCCACTCATAAAGAGCCCAAAAAGCGCGCGGTAAAAAAACGCATATAGCGTAGCTGGCTCATACAGGAAGTGAGCGGCCGAAAAGAGAGCGGCAGAGAGGATCCAAGCCACAATCCTGTGAAGGGCTGAGGCTTTTTGAGGGCGCAGGCCCGTGAGCAGCCCTATAAGACCGTTTACCAGGACTACCCGAAAGAAAAGCTCCTCATAAAAGCCCGCTCCCATACACAACCCTACCCCTTCCCAGAAATTGGGCGAGAGGAGGTTCAGCTGCATGGTCGGCGGGCGAAGCCACTGACTTGTGAGGATCGGCAGAGTCGTATAGAGCAGCCAAGCCCATCCTGTGGCTTCCAACAGCATAAGAGCGAAAATCCACTCGGTTAGTTTGGTCTTGTCTCTGCGTAAGCCATACACGTACGCTAAGCCCAGAAGCACAATAGCCAGGGAGATAACCCACTGGTACGGGTCAGCCCATCCGAGCAGTCGAGTGAGCCAGATATCAATGAGGTTTCGCTCGCTACTCGGGTTTCCGGTCAGGCGCAGGATGCCCTCATAGCCCACTAGGAGACCTATGGCCAGGAAAAAATTATATGCCGGGCTAAACGACGCTTGCCAATAGCGGCTCATCACGGAAGGACGGACAAAACCTCGGCACGGATAGATTTGATTCCATCCGCATTTGCCTTAATAGGGCGAGAGAGCTCTTGGCCAGGAGCCAACGGCCCTAAGATAAGGGTATCAGCTTGCTTGATCTCCCCTTCTTTGTTGAGAAAGTACAAGCCTACTTGGAAGCTGCGCGCTTCAGCTGGGCCTGTGTTACGTACCACGAGTGTGCCTTTGGCTTTGAGCTGGGCAAGTGAGCTAGGCTTGAAGTTTTGGATTTCGGCGATGAGTTGGGGTTTTGGGGCAGGGGCGGCCGAGAGCTCAGAGGACTCCGACGGCGGAGTAGTGGTAGGTGGTTTGGGGGAGGTTGCCAATGGCTTCGCCTTAGAGGCTGGGGGCGGAGCTGGGGCTGGTAGGCTTTTGGGCTGACTTGTAGGTGCAGCTTTTTGGACAGAGGTATCGGGTACTGGCTTAGGGGTAGCTTCGGTGAGAACGCTTGCAGCACTATCTATCGTATCCTGAGCGGGTTTTGAGGAGATGGTATCTGCTGGCGTCGTTACTTCTCCTCTGCTGCGTATATACCAGTAGCCGCCTCCTATGGCTAGGAGCAGAAGTCCGCCCCCTATAAGTAGCCCTATTTGTCTCGCAGAGATTCGGGAAGGAGATTTTTTCGCTTCTATGATCTTTGTCGGGGGAGGGGGTGGCGTTTGAGAGGTGACCTGCGAAAAAGCCGCAGAGAAATCCGCTAAAAATTCAGCACAGTCTGCATATCGGTGCTCAGTGAGCTTCTCGGTGGCTTTGAGAATGACTTCCAAGAGTTTGCTAGGAACCTGTGCAGGGGGATGGCTTAGGTCAAAAAGCGGTTCTTTTACAATCTTGAGGCTCAGGTCAAATTCCCCTATATCCGTCGGATAGGGCGGTTTGCCCGTGAGCATCTCGTACAGCACTACGCCGAGCGAGTAAACGTCTGAACGGGCGGTGATGTCTTTTTCGCCTTTGATCTGCTCTGGGCTCATGTAGAGCAGGGTACCGAGGCGCATGCCAGTACGGGTCATGCTGTGGTCGGTCTCCAGTAGGCGCGCCACGCCAAAGTCCAAAATTTTCACCCTTCCTCCAGCTGTAAGCATGATGTTGGCCGGCTTGATATCTCGGTGCACGACACCTTCCTGATGGGCATATTGGAAAGCCTCCAAGACCTGTGTGAAGTATCGCTGTATGAGATCTAGCGAGAGGGGCCCCCCTTGGAGGAGGTCTGAGAGAGGCTGTCCCTCTACATACTCCATGATGAGATAGAGGGCGCCCTCCTCCTCAATGTAGTCGTAAAGGGTAACGATATTCGGGTGGTTGAGGCGGGCTAGCACCGAAGCTTCTGTGGCAAAGCGGTTGCGCACCGCCGGTTCTCGGGCTAAATAGGGCGCGATAGATTTGATAGCCACCTTGCGGTTGAGGGGCTTTTGGAGGGCGAGGTATACGATGCCCATACCGCCCTCGCCGAGAGTGCGCAGAATTTCGTATTTTTCTTCTAAGCCAGGTAGTTTCATACGGTGGGTAATCCGGCAGTCTGCAAGGCTTCTAGGGCTTGATTGAGGTCGGCTTCTGAGGTGTCCCTGCCCCAGGAGAAGCGCAAGGCTTTGCGCGCTTCAGAGGCGGGGATTCCGAGCGCTTGCAGCACATGAGAGGGGTGGGCACTGCCCGAGGCACACGCCGAAGTGCCCGAAGCACATACCCCCGATAGGTCTAAGTGCATGAGAATCAGGTCATCTGTGTGCGGCAAGCGAAAGTTGAGAATCCCCGGATGGCTCCCTTCTGGAGTAAGGTCGCCGTGAAAGACTATTTCTGGGAAGCGAGTACGTAAATTATCCACAAGGTGTGCTTTGAGGCGCTGGAGGTGTGCGTTGTAGGTTTCACGGTGCTGGTAGGCTTTTTCCAAAGCGTAGGCTAAACCCACGATGCCAGCCACATTTTCCGTACCGGCGCGCTGCTCGCGCTCTTGGGCGCCGCCGGTGATAAGGCTGCGTATGGGGCGCCGCCGATAGAGAAAGCCCACGCCCTTCGGACCGTAAAATTTATGCGCCGATGCCGCCAAAAAGTCTACAGGCCAAGAGCGTACCTCCACCCAGCCGAGGCCCATCACTTGCACTGTGTCACAGAGGTAGTAGCCCTCGTACTGCTGCACGAGCTGAGCAATCTCTCGTACGGGCTGCACGGTTCCGATTTCGTTATTGGCATACATGACGGCTACGAGGCTACGGGGATATCGGCGCAGTAGGGCTTCCAGGTGGTCAAGCTGGATGCGCCCCATGTGATTTACAGCGATGGGGTGGGCTTGTATTCTGCCCGAGTGGGCTAAAGCCTCTACGGTGTGGGTTACGGCGTGGTGCTCAGTAGGGTTGTAGAGAATGTGCGGGATGGCCCAGGTGTCCACAGCTCCGCGCAAGGCATGGTTATCAGCTTCGGTGCCGCCGCTGGTGAAAACGATCTGCCCCGGGTCAGCTCCGATAAGGGTGGCTATTCGCGCCCTGGCCTCCTCTACCGCGGCTCGCAGGTAACGCCCTGCCGCATGAATAGAAGAGGGATTCCCCACCGCCCGTAGGTAAGGTAGCATATGGGCCTCTACTTCGGGATCCAGAGGGGTAGAGGCGGCATAATCCAAGTACACGATCTTTTCTCGCATCCTAAGCAAAGATACGACACGAGCTTCGGTGCGCAGGTTTCCCCAGAAATCTCTAAGTTTGCGCCCGCATGGCCGGAGTCATCCAG
>CALKJV010000215.1 GCA_937995505.1 uncultured Bacteroidia bacterium
TGCTACGCATCCGGGGAAAGTCCGCCCAAATAATGAAGATTACGCTTATCATGGACCCACCCCTCATGGGACTGTGGCGATTGTGTGTGATGGGATGGGAGGCCACGAAGCCGGCGAAGTAGCTGCCCGCCTTGTCGCTCAGGCGACATACGAGTTTATCACCCAGTCGCCGGGCACAGACTTAGAAGCTCTGGTGCGAGATGCGCTCCTGCATGCCAATCAGCGCCTTCTCCTGTATGCGCAAGAGCACCCCCAGCACAAGAATCTCGGGAGTACGGCTGTGGTCGCACTCCTGACGCCCGAACGGCTCGTCTATGCGCATATCGGAGACAGTCGCTTGTATGCTTACGACGGCAAACAGCTGCGGCTTCTCACGCAGGATGACTCGCTGGTGCAGCAGATGCTCAGTTCTGGGCTTATTTCTGCTGAGCAGGCGCTGCATCATCCCCAGAAAAATGTCCTTAGCCAGAGCCTCGGGCAGTATCCGCCTCCCACGCCGCATGTGGGCAGCTATCCGATTACTCGTCGTAACGCATTTCTCTTGTGTACGGATGGGCTTTCTAACTCGCTCTCGCAAGAGGAATTGCAGACCTGGTTCGCCGGCAAGCACCCCGATCCGCAGGCCAGTGTAGAGGCACTGGTACAGAAAGCCTTGGAGCAGGGCGGCTATGATAACATTACGGCTCTACTGCTGATTCCCCCTGCAAAAAGCCATACCTTTGGCGTACCCATGAAGTTCAAGCTCCCCCCCCAGAAGTATCTAATTGGTGGCGGGATCGCCATCGGCGTGCTCCTGCTGGCTGTAGGCTTTTGGGTAAGAAAGCGACCAAAAAGTCCCGATGCCGGAGGAGCCGAAGTGATTGTTATCGATGATAGCGCTGCGACAGATACAGTTAGGAGTCTGACCGAAGTACCTATGGAAGCAGAGGAACCCTATGAGGTTGTGTCTCCCGCGCCGCCTCCCCCACCCACTCAGCTGCCCGCTGTAGCCGAGCCCTCCGCTCCTTCGCCTAAAGCTAGCCCTACGGCATCTCCAAAAACTTCAACTACCTCTGCAGCCATCTTTGAGTACAAAATTCAGCCCGGAGACAATCTCACCCAGATTGCTAAAGCCTTTTCCGTCTCTCGTGAGCAGCTGCGCCAGCTAAATAACCTAAAAACCGACAATATCCAGTCGGGGAAAGTGCTAAAAATACCGGTTCAAGCCACGCATACGCATACCGTTCAGGAAAAAGAGACCCTTACTTCCATCGCGAAGAAGTATCGTACCACGGTAGAGGCTATTCGGCGTGCCAACGGTCTGGAAGACGAGAAAATCCGCAAAGGTCAGAAGCTTATAATCCCTGTGGTCAAGCGATGAGTGCGCTCCTGGGAAAGAAGCTTTTGAACTACCGCATTGAGAAGCTCTTAGGTCAGGGCGGCATGGGCGAAGTGTATTTAGCGGTGCATACCGAGATTGGTCGGAAGGTGGCTATTAAGGTGATTAGCCCGCACCTGGCGCAGGACCCTCGCATCCAGGAGCGCTTCAAGCGTGAAGCCCTTATCCTAGCGAAGCTCAACCATCCAAATATCGTACAGCTCTACGACTACTGGGCTAAGCCTAGTGAGGGGCTATTCCTCATCATGGAGTATGTAGAGGGCGTGGCTTTAGACCGGTATATTCACAGGGTTCTGCGCGGACCTATTCCGACTCGGCAGGCGGTAGAGATTTTCCTTCAGGTCCTGGACGCCTTTCAGTACGCCCATGAAAATGGGGTTATCCACCGAGACATCAAGCCCAGCAATATCCTTCTGCGCAATGATAATGTGGTGAAGGTATTGGATTTTGGAATTGCGCGCATTGTGACGCCAGACCCTACCAGTGGGGGAGAAGAGCTTGCCCTTACGAAAACAGGTACCACGCTGGGCACCGTGACATACATGAGCCCTGAGCAGCTGCGGGCCAAAAGCCCTGCTGATATTGACCATCGATCGGATATCTATTCCCTCGGTGTGGTGCTATTTGAGATGCTTACGGGGCGAGAGATGTACGATCGCTCGCAGCTGTCGGAGTTTGATATTCTGGTCAAGATCGCCAGTGAGCCTCCACCGTCTCTCAGTGCGCTACACCCGCAAATAGCTCCAGATTTTGAACCTATACTCAAAAAAGCTTTGGCGAAAAAACGCGAGGAACGCTACCAAAATTGCCAAGAATTTGCCGCCGATCTTTTACGCATTTTACCGAAATACGCTGATCAGGAAGCCACTGCCCCCCCTCGCAATCCTGCATTGACCCAGACGAGAGCCAGCTTACCTGAAGGAGGTTCCTTTCTGCAGCGCACGTACGCACAGATTCGCCACTCAGTGCAAAAAACTCGCACTTGGTCTCCTGCCCAAAAAGCCCTCTTGGCCCTACTGGGGCTGCTCGTGATAGGAGGTTTAGGGATCTTGGGCCGCATGGCTTGGGTCGCCTCCACGCAGAAAAGGCAAGCGCTTCAAACCGCAGAGACTTTCCTTCAAGCCCTACAGAAACACGATCGGACCGCACTGACAGAGCTGCTCGCCGAAGAACTAGGACCATTTTTTGAGGATGCCAAAATCTCCCGAGAAAAAGCCTTGCAAAAATACTACCTTTCCTTTTGGGAGACGCTGGTAGCAGACTCTGTGGCTTGGGCCGCTCCACCCAAAGCCCAAAAAGAAGAGGACCTCTGGTCCGTTGAGGTGGAACTTTATCAACGCTACACGACTAAAGAGCGTACCCTCACGCAAAAAATCCCCGAAAAACGCTACAACCGCTGGTATGGCCGCTACGATACCTACTACCGCACCGAAACCAAAGTCATCCCTCGCTCCACTGCTTGTAAAGTTAAGCGCTTGCGTATACAGCTCTCAGAAGGAAAGATAGTTGCCTTGCAGGTTTTGGGCGATAGGGAGTGCTAAAAAGGCCCTGTGTCTTACTTCTCAAACCCAAATAACTCAGGCGCTCCTACGAGCAGCAAAAGCATGAGAAGTAGCCCCATCATAAAGGGCAGTGAAGCTCGCACCACAGAACCCATATTTCGCTTGAAGTACCCCATAGCTACAAAGAGATTGAGCCCCACAGGTGGGGTGAGATATCCTACTTCCAAGGCCAAAATAAATAGCACGCCTAACCAGATAGGAGATACTTCTAACCCTTGGGCGGCGGGTAAAAATGCAGGGGCAAAAATGAGAATAGCTGATAAAACATCCATGACCATGCCTGCGGCGAGCAAAA
>CALKJV010000216.1 GCA_937995505.1 uncultured Bacteroidia bacterium
TGCGGCAGCTTATTGGGTATGTGCCGCAGCAGCCTGTGCTTCTCAGCGGTACTATTGCCCAAAATCTACGCTTGGTGGCGCCTACGGCTTCTCAGCGGGAGCTGTGGCGGGCTTTAGAGTGGGCCGGCCTCGCCGATGAGGTAGCAGCTTTACCCAAGGGCCTTCATTCAGATATAGGCCTCTGGGGCCAGCAGGTCTCAGGCGGTCAGCGCCAACGGCTCGCCTTGGCCATGACGCTGCTCCGACGTCCCCGAGCCCTTCTCTTAGACGAAACCTTCGCTCCTCTGGATAGCGCCAAAATCCAAGAAATTCTGCACCACCTCTCCCGGCACTTTGCGCAGGCTACTTGGCTCATTTTTAGCCACCGAAGGGAAGTATATCCCTTTGTGGAGGCATGGGGCGAAGGGTTTCAGATCTTTTCGCCCAGTTCCAGTGAAATTGGGGCGTGATGTAGGCGCAGCCCGCCTTCGGGTAAGATGTGCAGTACGGTAAAACCTTCTTGCTTCAGCTGGTCCGACAGTTGGAAGCGATGACAGCGGTGGGGTTCGCCCTCTGCGCATAGGATCACCACATGTAAGTACTCCTGCAAGGCTCGGCTCAAGGTAAAGGGGAGTTTTTTAGGGAGGGGCTGCCATTCATAGGCTATGCCGGCTTCGTGGAGACTCTTTTGGAGGGGCCCCTGGGAAAAGTGAGGTACATAGCGGGAGTAGGGCTGCTTGCGGATATCCACAAGGGCCCCAATCTCATAGCGGCGCAGCAGCGCAAGGAATTCCCCCCAGCTGTGGTTGCTGTGTCCAATCGTAAAGACGCTTCGGGTATGCGCGCGGTGTAGCCTATCATGAAGGGCCTCGCCAAGACCCGTGGAGGGAATCTGCTGGACGAGGATAAATTCGGTAGGCTCTTGGTCGCACCGGTGGAGGGTCGCGTAGAGGGTATGGGCGGCTTCTTGGAGGGTGCCGTTGAGACTCAGGCTATGGAGGTAAGAGTGATTGAGGCCCTCAGGGGGGCTCAGAAAGATGAGGGAGGCGTTTGCTTCTATGGGTGGGGTTTTCCAGCCATACAAGAGGGGCTTTTTCGGGGCGTAGTGTCGCGCAAACTGTCCTGGGGTCTTAGGCACAGAAGTCGTGGAGCGCACATGGAGCTTCTCGCCAAGGACTTCTTCTATCTGCTCTCGAGAGATAGCCCCGGGTCGGTAGAGAATGAAGCGCCCTTTCTCTTCGCCGATAATCGTAGACTCAATGCCTGCCTGGCAAGGCCCTCCGTCTAAAATCAGCGGTATCTGTCTGTCAAAGTAGCGCTTCACGTGCTCGGCTGTCGTGGGGCTCGTGTGGCCGAAAGGGTTTGCGCTGGGGGCAGCTAAGGGAAAAGAAAGGTGCTTGAGCAGCTCTTGCGTGAGGGGATGGGCAGGCGCCCGAAAAGCTAGATGAGGTAGCCCAGCAGAGACCTGTGGAGCAATTCGTTCGCTTTTGGGCAGGAGGAGGGTGAGGGGGCCTGGCCAAAAAAGACTCATCAGCCGCCGTGCCCACAGCGGAACAGCGATGCCCAGCTCTTCTATCGCCTCTGCATCGCGCACGTGCACAATCAGCGGGTCGGAGGCCGGGCGAGCCTTAAGACGAAATACCTTCTCTACCGCTTGAGGAGAGGTGGCATTGGCCGCCAAGCCATACACCGTCTCTGTGGGGATGGCTACCACCTCGTCAGCCGCCAAAAGCGCCACAGCGGCTTCTACGTCAGTACTCACGCGGGTCTCCATACGAAAGCAAAAGGTAAAAGCAAGTCTACGCCGATAAACCGATACACACGCTGACTATTCCCTGCAAAGATAAGGGTCCAGGGATTTTGGCTCATCTGCTGATACTCGTGGAGTACTTGGCGACAAGCGCCGCACGGCATGACAGGGTGGGAGAGCTTTGGGGCATAAACCGCCAAGGCCTGTATTTGCGGGACCAGACCTTGAGCACCTAGATAGAAGAGTAGTACCCGTTCGGCGCAGAGGCCGCTGGGGTAAGCGGCATTTTCTTGGTTATTGGCCGTGTAGATTTCGCCAGCTATCAGACGAGCAGCGGCACCTACGGGGAAGCCCGAATAGGGGGCATAGGCTTTTTGGGCGGCGGCCTCGGCGGCTTTCACGAGTTCAGCTTCGCCGGGGGAAAGCTCGGCCCAGCTCAGCTCCTCATAGGTCACACTCCACGTTCGCTCCACTCCCCTAAGGTAAGGTTTTTCGTAGATTTGCCCCAATGCAAGATATTCAGCCCACAGCTCTCGGCGAAAGTGCCTATACAGCCTCCTCTATCCAAGTCTTAGAAGGCCTGGAAGCGGTGCGCAAACGCCCCGCCATGTACATCGGCGATATTGGGGTACGGGGGCTCCACCATCTCATCTTTGAGGTGGTAGATAACTCTATTGATGAAGCCATGGCGGGCTACTGCACCGAGATCGCGGTTACGCTGCATGCGGATGGGTACGTGACGGTGCGGGATAACGGGCGTGGCATTCCCGTAGATATACATCCTACGGAGGGGCGTTCTGCGCTAGAGGTGGTCATGACGGTTTTGCACGCAGGCGGTAAGTTTGACAAGCGTACCTATAAAGTCTCCGGGGGCTTGCATGGGGTGGGGGTTTCCTGCGTGAATGCTCTTTCAGAGCACTTAGAGGTGCGCGTGTACCGAGAAGGAAAAATCTGGTACCAAAGCTACCGCCAAGGCGTGCCGCAAGTACCTGTGGGGCCCATCGGTACTACCCGTGAGCGAGGTACCGAGGTGCATTTCAAGCCTGACCCTACGATATTTCCTGATACAGAATTTCAGTTTGACCTGGTAGCCAGCCGACTGCGCGAGCTGGCGTATCTAAATAAAGGCATCAAGATCGTCCTGAAAGATGAGCGAGAACTAGATGAGCAGGGCAATCCCCTTACAAAAGTTTTTTTCTCCAAAGGCGGTTTGCCAGAGTTTGTCAAGCTGCTCAATCACGGCAAAGCCACCCTCCACAACCCCATCTACATAGAAGGCACGGATCCCGAAGGGCTTTATCAGCTGGAGGTAGCCTTGCAGTACAATGAGACCTTCAATGAGACCCTCTACTCGTATGTGAATAACATTCGCACCCACGAGGGAGGTACGCATGTCGTAGGCTTTCGGAAAGCGCTAACCCGAGTTTTTAAAGCCTACGGCGAGAAGGAGGGGTTTTTCAGTAAGCTCAAGTTTGAGGTATCGGGGGATGACTTCAAGGAGGGGCTTGCGGCGGTCGTTTCTGTGAAGGTACCGGAGCCGCAGTTTGAGGGGCAGACTAAGACCAAGCTCGGCAACTCTGAGGTAGCCGGGATAGTGGAGAGTATAGTGGGGAAGGCTTTAGCGGAATACTTAGAGGAGAATCCCAAGGTAGCTCGGGCGGTCCTACAGAAGGTAGTTTTGGCGGCTGAGGCGCGGTATGCAGCGCGCAAAGCCCGCGAGATGGTGCAGCGAAAGGGGGCGATAGGCTCCGGCGGCCTACCTGGTAAGCTTGCGGACTGCGCTAGCAAAGACCCCGAAGCCAGCGAGCTTTTCCTCGTGGAAGGCGACTCGGCCGGCGGTAGCGCTAAACAAGGCCGAGATCGACGATTCCAAGCGATCCTACCCCTGCGCGGTAAAATCCTCAACGTAGAAAAAGCCCACCTCACCAAGGTTTACGAAAACGAGGAAATCAAAAATATTGCCATCGCGCTGGGCTTGGGCAAGTTCGGACCGCAAGGCATCCATGAAGCGGACCTGGAAAATCTCCGCTACCACAAGGTCATCCTCATGACAGATGCCGATGTAGATGGAAGCCATATTCGAACTCTCCTCCTGACGCTCTTTTATCGGTATATGCGTCCGCTCATTGAGAAGGGGCATTTGTACATTGCTTTGCCGCCGCTCTATCTCGTAAAGAAAGGCAAAGAGCAGCGCTACTGCTGGAATGATAGCCAGCTCAAAGCCGCTATCCAAGAGCTAGGGGGCGGCGATGAAAGCAAAGTAAACGTCCAGCGCTACAAGGGTCTCGGTGAAATGAACCCCGAGCAGCTCTGGGAAACTACCATGAACCCCGAAACCCGTACCCTCCAGCAAGTCTCCATTGAAGACGCCGCAGAGGCTGACGAGATATTCTCTGTGCTGATGAGCAAGGAGGTCGCCCCCCGCAAGCGCTTCATTGAGCAGAACGCCCGCTACGCACGCTTAGATGTGTAGTACCCCCCTCTGTGACCCCTCTCTGTGCCCTCTGTGTCTCTGTGGTTTTTTCTCTTTTCACCACGGAGGCACGGAGAACACAGAGATTTTTACACATAGAGTGGGGAAGTTGTATCCCTCTGTGACCCCTCTCTGTGCCTTCTGTGTCTCTGTAGTTTTTTCTCGGTCGCGCTGGCGGTAAGGGGTTCAGATTTTGGGGAAAGTGTTACCTTTGTGCTGAACGGCGGGCATAGCTCAGGTGGTTAGAGCGTCTGACTGTGGCTCAGAAGGTCGTCGGTTCGAGTCCGACTGTCCGCCCATGGAGGCCGCCCCCAATCGCGTAGAAGCGGCCGGGCTTCTAACCATGGATTTAGAAAAGCTATTGCCCCTCCCCCCTTGTTTGGCGATCGACTTGGCGACTTTTATGGAGGGGGGGTACCTTCTACGAGAAAAGCCCTTTCGAGAAGCCCTCAAAGCCCATGACTGGAGCCAGTATGCCGGTGCAGCCGTAGCGATTTGGGTAAGTACCGATGCCATAGTGCCGCCCTGGGCCTACCTGCTGGTGGGGATGTACCTAGCGCCGTATGCTTCTTTTTATGCCGTTACAGCGCCTGAAGCCTTGTCGGACCTTTACCGCTTACAGGCGTTGGAACGCCTAGAGTACGAGCGCTTTCGCGACCAGAAAATTCTCCTCAAGGGGTGTGCTACGGTTTCACCAGTGGTACTGGTAGAATTTTTTCGGCGGGTAATGCCCATAGCCCATCTGATCTTTTATGGTGAAGCTTGCTCTAGTGTACCCGTCTACAAACGCAAAAAAACATGAAGCCTCGCGTCCTGATTCTCTTAGGGCTTCTGGTCCTACTGCTGCCCTTTCTTTTCTCCTCCTGTAAAACTATCCCTGCGGGGCATCGGGGGGTGCTCTTTCGGCCTTTTAGTAGGGGGGTAGATATGCAGCGAACCTATGAGGAAGGCTTTCATCTCGTCGCCCCCTGGAATACCCTCGTCTCCTATGATACTCGTCTGCAAGAGCAAGAGGAGGCCATGGATGTGCTAGCAAGAAACGGCCTGAGCATCCATATAGATGTATCGGTTCGCCATGCCCCTGTACCTGAGGAGCTGCCTAACCTTCACCGGGAAATTGGGGCTGACTATGTGGAGAAAATTGTACTACCCCAGATACGCGCCTCTACTCGTAAAGTCATCGGGAAATATACCCCCGAGGAGTTGTATTCCACTCGGCGCGACCAAATTCAGGAAGAGATTTATCATGAGACCGACTCGCTTTTGCAAGCCAAACATATTCACTTAGATGCGGTACTGATTCGCTCTGTCAAGCTACCCCCTAGCATCGCTGAAGCTATTGAGCGCAAGCTACGGCAGGAGCAGGAGGCCATGGAGTACGAGTTTCGCATCCAAAAAGAGCAAAAAGAAGCAGAGCGCAAGCGCATAGAGGCCTTAGGTATCAAGCAGTTTCAGGATATTGTAAGCTCCGGCCTCAACCCTTACCTCCTGCGATGGAAGGGGATTGAAGCCACGCAGGCCTTAGCGAACTCCCAAAATACCAAGATCGTCATCATCGGCAGCGCAAAAGAAGGTTTGCCTATCATTTTAGGCGAGTAGCGCCCAGGGGCTCT
>CALKJV010000217.1 GCA_937995505.1 uncultured Bacteroidia bacterium
CGAGCTTCGCCTATGGGAAAAAGCCGACAGCTTGGAGCGGGATAGTCTTTTACGAGCTTGGGGCTACTGGCAAGCCCAAGAGCACTCCGCAGGGCCCCGCTATCGCCTCCAACACCTCACTTGGAGCGGGGATAGCGCCGCCATGCGGGCTCTGCGCCGCTACCCTAAGCGTCGCTGGATAGGACGTACCCTCACCCCTACCCTCTTAGAAGCGCTTCCTCGGGACATACAGAGGCAGCTTTTACAAGCAGGGTACCTCTTTAGTCGTGCAGCCTGGCGACGACTCACCTGCACCCCAGAAGGCGCCTGCCACGGCGAGCTGCACGTAGAGGCAGGGGCTCACGTGCGCTTAGATACCATCCTGCTGCGCGGCAAATGGCCTGCTCCCCGAAGCGCTTTTTATCAGATTGTAGGGCTGCGTCCGCGCCAACCGCTCAACGCCGCCCGTTGGGAAGCCTTACCCCAGCGCTTACGCACTAACCCCTACGCTACGCTCGTAGACACCCCGAAGCTCTGGCTCTTTCCCACCCTCTGCTGGATTGAACTGACCGTGCGCCCTAAAAGCTCCAATCGCATAGATGGCGCCTTGTCGGTACTGCCCAGCAGCGGAAATACCGGCATTTCTCGCCCGCAAGTGATTGGGCATTTGGATTTGGCCCTGGTAAGCCCCTTACGCCTCGGAGAGCGGATAGAGGCCCGTTTTGCGCAGCTCCCCGGGGGCTCCCAGCGCCTAAACCTCCTCGGCGGCTTCCCTTACCTTTTCCGAGGGCTCGTGGAACTGCGCGGGCAGTTTAGCCTATGGCGACAAGATACCAGCTTCCTAACCCGCACCACCGCCACAGAACTCCGGTATCGCCTCTCGGGTAGCTTCACCCTCAAAGGCCGCTTCCTCGCCGAAAACTCCCGACTCCTGAGCACGTTGCCTTATCGCGACCGAGTATGGCCGCCCCCTCCCGTACTGGATTTTCGGCGAAGGGGATTTTCGCTGGGATGGGAATACGACAACACCGACCTGCGCATCGCTCCCCGCACTGGCTGGCGGGCCGACCTAAACGCCACCCAAGGCAGCCGGTCTTACCTACGCAACCCAGCCCTCCCCCGCTTGGCTTACGAACGCTTACCCCCCTCCAGCAGCTACCAAGAACTATCTGCCCACCTAGAACGCTACCTCACCCTTAGCCGACTCCTCATCCTGCGCCTCGGCGGACGGGCCTACGGCTATTGGAGCGCAGGCTTTGCAGAAAACGAGCTCGCCCGCTTAGGTGGTGAACCTTACCTCCGGGGCTTCGCAGAGAATACGCTCCCCGCGTTGACCCTCCTCCAAGCTCTCTTAGAACCCCGCCTCGCCTTAGAAGAAGAAGACTACCTCGGCGCCTTTGTAGAAGCGGGGCAGCTTACGCTCTTTCCCGGCCAGCAGCGCCAGGCGTACAGCACAGGGGTAGTACTACAAACTCGGCTCGCCGCCGGCCTTTTGCGCATCACCTTCGCCGCAGGCCGCCTCAATGGCGACCCCTGGGATCTGCGCAGAGCTATCGTGGGACTGGCTTGGATATCCGAATTTTAGCTCACACAGCCTCTACCTTCCCCTAATCCGAAAAACCGCCCCACCTCAAACCCCTCACGATTTCGCCTTTTTTGCTACCTTAGCCGCGTGCTAAACCTTTACAGCCTCAAATTCGCCTATCAGCTCATTAGCCGCATGGATCCTTCGGAAGTGCGGTATTTCAAGCGATTCTCAGGTTTCCACGGGGGAGAGAAGTACTATATGGAGCTTTTTGACCAGCTGCGGCAGCTCTTGCGCCAACGAGTGCCCCCAAAAGAAGTGCGTCGCCGCCTCCAAGCCGACGAACCGAAGCTGGAGCAGCTCGTCAAACACCTCAATGAACGCCTCTTAGAAGCCCTCACCTTCTACTACGAAGCCAACTCTCGCGAGCACCAGCTCTCCAAAAGCCTGCGCCGCGCCGAGCTCCTTCAGTACAAAGGGCTCCTCCCCCAACTGCCCAAAATCCTCCTTCGCCTCTACCAGCAAGCCCTCCAAGAAGAAAAATTCCTCTTAGCCTTGCAGGTGCTTGACATGCTCAAGCAGTTATGGGGCATGAACCTCATCCGCGGTAAAGGCCTCAAAGCCGAAGACCTCTACCGATACACCGAACGGACTTTGCACTACCTCACCTACGCGCACAAGGCCTGGTATGCCGCCGCCTTGTATGCCGAGCTTATCTTAGAGGAGGGGGAAACCCAGCCCAGAGAACGCCTGCTCGTGATTGATCAGTACGTATCTCGCTTAGACCTGAAAGCCCCAGAACCTTCCGACCCGCTGACTTTGCACTTCTTCTACGACACCGGGCAAGCCCTACGAGCCCGACTCTACGGTGATAACGACCGATACGTGGACCTTACCCGCCTGCTGGTGTATAAAATGGAACAAAAGCCCAAAAAAATTCGCTTCCTCCAAAGCCGATACATCCTCGCCCTAAATAACCTCATCGCAGGCCTGACCGAGAAAGAAGCTTACACCGAAGCCTGGGAAGCCGTAGAAAAAATGCGTCAAATCACCCCCAGCAGCCGATACCTGGCTCTCCAAAAAGAACGGCTCCTTATCTTCAACGAACTTAATCTGTCTTTTGTAGCGGGGCGCAGCGATGTCGTAGCCGCCCGCTATGAGGAGTACGTAGAGCGACTGGAAAAAACTTACCTCCACGCTTCGCCAGGCTATGCTATCAGCAGCTATTATCTCCTCGCTTTCAACCTTCACGCAGCGCACAAGCCAGAAGCCGCCCTCAAAATACTTTCTAAGGTAGAGCAGGGTGCAAAAGAACTCAAGCGACGGGATCTCTTTCTTGCGGCGCTGATCCTGCGACTTTTGACAGCTTTACAGACAGGCAAAACCGCTCAGCTGCGCTCCGCCTTATGGCATGCCTATCGGAGTCTCCAGGCCCTACGCACCCGCTCTACGCTGGAGAAAAACTTCCTCGCCTATCTCCGAAAAGCCCTCCAGAATACATTCCCTACAACCGAAGCGGCCTTAGATGCCTTCGCTCAGTACCTGCAAGCCGCTCGAGAAGGGGAAGACCTCGCTCTCAAGCGCTTCTGGGAAGTGTATTTCCCGACCGATTGGCTGGAGAAAAAACTCGCAGACTATCGCCAGCATGCCCTTAACCTGGGAGCGGCAACGCATCGTGGACCTAGCGAGTGAAGGTTATGGCGTCGCTCGCCCCCCAGACCATCCGGCTATCCTCGTACCCTTCACCCTAGAAGGAGAGGAAGTAGATATACGCCTCACTCGTCGTAAAAGTCAGCTCGCTTACGGCGAAGTCACCCACTGGCATACCTACTCCCCGGACCGAGTGGCTCCTGCCTGTGCAGATTTCGGGCGATGTGGCGGCTGCCGCTGGCAGATGATGCGCTACGAATGCCAGCTAGAATATAAGCGTCGCTTCGTAGAACAAGCCTTTCATCACATTGGGCAGCTTGCGGTGACCATCCCACCGCCTTTGCCGGCAGAGCCTCCCTGGCGCTACCGAAACAAAGCCGAATACACCTTCGGCCTAA
>CALKJV010000218.1 GCA_937995505.1 uncultured Bacteroidia bacterium
GCGTTTCTCCAGAAGGGCCGCTTCGCGCATGAGACGAGCCCAGGTAGGCG
Source organism: uncultured Bacteroidia bacterium (assembly GCA_937995505.1). Taxonomy (GTDB): domain Bacteria; phylum Bacteroidota; class Bacteroidia; order SpSt-205; family SpSt-205; genus SpSt-205. Next base: position 51 of record CALKJV010000218.1, read on the forward strand.
CAGGAAAGCTCCGCAGCTTCCCCAAAAGTGTATCCATACGCGCAAAAGCCGCTAATGCCTCCGTATACTGCTTTTCTTCGCGCAGCGCCATGCCTAACAGGCCATAGGCTTGTACAGCTTCGGAGGTGGGATAACGGCTCCAAATTAGGTAGCAGGGGGGCTTAGAGCAACTCTGTTCGTAGGCTGCGAGCCAATCTGACACTTGGGCGCGTGCTTCGGCATACCGCTTATTCTCGTACAGGGATTCTGCCCACATACGCCGAAAAAGCGGATTATCCGGAAAGCGCTCACTCAGCCACTTGAGCCAGGCCTCCGCCTCTTTTGGACGCTTGGCTTGGTACAGGTAGATATAACCCAAAAAGTACTGGGCCTCAAAACGGGTATAGTTGAGCGAATCGCGAGCGCACTGCTCTAAGCGGGCAAGTCCCCGAGCCTCATCGCCCGGTGGAAAGAACCGTAGTATGGGCCGCATGATGGGATAATTGCGCGAGAAGTAGCCGATATAGTATTCGTAAAGCCCCAGCGCAAATCCCAGTTCGGGAAAGGAATCGGCATAGGTACGCATACCCTCCAGGAGGGGGAGAAGGTCTCGCGCTTTCCACAGCGAACCCAGAATATCCCCGCGCACATAGAGCCGCCGCACGAGGAGGGCACGGTTCCCAAAGCCTATAAAGTAGCGTTCAAGCGGACCGGGGCTACAGCAGCGCAGAAGCGAGTCGGTGCGGCTCAGTTCCCGCTCCCAGAAGCTATCAAACCAAGTCGTAGAAGGGTCTAGCTCAATGCGCCAGGAGTACGCCAGTGCGCGCAGGTAGGCTGTACCCACGTACGGTCCAGAAAGCGAGTCTAAGCGAACGAAGTGCCGCTCAGCCGAATAAAAATCCATTGCATAAAGAGCCCGCAGGCCCTGGAGGGCTACTGCGCGATAGGAAGGTTGATAGGCGAGCGGCTGAGCTACGGCGTGGAGGGCAAGCAGGGCGGCTGCTGTCCGACCCCAAAAGGATCCCACTTCCATAGACGCATCTCTGGGCATAACTGCAAATAAACCCCTAAGCTTACTAGTACCGCTAAGAGGATTACCCCCAGCACAAGGAGCTGCGAGTACCTAATGCGTAGCCGTAGCTCGAGGACTTGCTTTGTCAGCGCCTCCTGGCGAGCGATGTTGCGGAAGGCTATTTTGAGGCGCTCCCACACATGCTCGCCCTTGACTACATAATCGTATGCACCGTAGGTAAAGGTATCCGCAGCGGTCTGTACATCCTCTTGTCCCGAGAGCATAATCACATAGGGGGGCGTATCGGGAGACTCATGTTTACGCAGGGCTTTCAGCAGGGCAGTACCTGGGGTAGAACCCACATGATAATCTAAAAGTATGTAGGTGGGCAGGGGACCTTTTTGGGCGGCCTCAATAGCAGTTTCCACGGTAGAGAAAGTCTGCACCTGATACCGCTCCCCAAAGCGAGCCTGCACGAGCTCTGTCCATACTGGGTCATCCTCCACGAGCCAGAGAGTGGGCTTCACGGGACAAAGATACTTTGCCGCCCTATATTTGCCCTGCATGGCGAAAGCCGCAAAACCCTTGCTTATCGTCGAGTCCCCTACCAAAGCGCAAACTATTCGGCGTCTGCTGGGAGAGACGTACGCCGTTACAGCTTCGCAGGGGCATGTACGCGACCTACCGCAGAAGGGCAAAGGCCTCACTATCCAAAAAACCGCAGATGGGCACCGCTTCCAGCCTACCTACGCCATCTTGCCCAAAAAAGAACCCATCGTTCAGAAGGTCAGAGTGGAAGTCGCCGAAGCTCCGCAGGTTTGGCTGGCTACCGATGAGGATCGGGAAGGAGAAGCTATCGCTTGGCATTTAGCCGCGCTTTTAGGGCTAGACCCCCAGGCGCCTATCCGCATCACCTTTCATGAGATTACTCGGCGGGCGTTAGAAGCTGCGCTCCAGAAGCCCCGCCCTATTGATATGCACTTGGTAGAGGCCCAACAAGCCCGACGCATTCTAGACCGCATCGTGGGTTATGAAGTCTCTCCCCTTCTATGGCGCATCTTCCCTCAAAAGAAGGGACAGAGTGCTCTCTCTGCAGGGCGTGTACAATCGGTGGCGCTGCGCCTTCTCGTAGAAAGAGAGCGAGAAATTGCCCACTTTGTGCCGGGGGCTACTTTGATTGCAGAGGTAACCTTAGCCACGGAGCCGGCCTTCAAAGCAAGCCTGACCGAACCCAAGCTCTCAGACCTCAAGCAGGCTACTGCCTCTCTGCAAGCGCTGGTAGGGCGCCAGCTGCTCGTACACGCTTTAGACAAAAAACAGCGGCGCCGCGGACCGGCCGCGCCCTTCACTACGTCTACCCTCCAGCAAGAAGCCCAGCGCCGACTGGGTTTTTCGCTGCAGCGTACCATGCGCGCAGCCCAAAGCCTGTATGAAAAAGGCTTTATCACTTACATGCGTACCGACTCGGTGCACTTAGCCCCCGAAGCCCTCCAGGCTATTCATACAACCTTGCGAGAGCGGTTTGGACCCGACTCTGTCCAACCCCGAAGCTGGGAAGGCCGCAAAGCCCTCCACGCCCAGGAAGCCCACGAAGCCATCCGCCCTACCGACCCTAACCGAGACCGCGCTGGCGATACCCCTGACGAAGAAAAACTCTACCAGCTCATCTGGCGCCGTACCCTTGCTTCCCAAATGCTGGATGCGCTCTACGAAGAAACTACCCTTCGCCTTGAACCCGATCCCCCAACTAGTCCCCTACTCACCTTCACCGCTACGGGGCGAGTCCTCCAGCGCCCAGGCTTTTTAGTGCTATATGGCTACGAAGACGAAGAGGAAACCCCTACCCTCCCTGCCCTCAAAGTCGGTGATCGCTTAGAGTGGAAGCAGCTGCGTCTATGGGAGCGCTTTAGTGCGCCACCGCCTCGCTACACAGAGGGCACCCTCGTAAAAGAGTTAGAAAGTCGGGGCATCGGCCGTCCCTCTACCTATGCGCCCACCGTAGAGGTTCTCTTTAAGAGAAGCTACATTCGGCGCGAAAATGTCCGAGTTCCCCGCCCGCCCTATCAAGAGATACTCCTTTTCCCCGATGGCCACACCGAATCCACTCTCCACAAGCCCGCCCCAGAGCTCCAAAAAAATAAGCTCCTCCCCACTGAGCTCGGCATACGCGTCATAGACTTTCTAGTAGAGCAGTTTCCCGAGATCTTTGATTACGACTTTACCGCTCGGGTAGAGGAGCAGCTGGATCAAATCGCCGCTGCCCAACTGGACTGGCAGCAGATGCTGGATGCCTTTTACAAGCACTTTACCGTCAATCTCTCCGAAGTACAAGAGAACCGGCGGGCGTTCCAACATCGGCTTTTGGGATACCACCCTGTCCTACAAAAGCCCATTCAACTCCACATGGGACGGAATGGACCTTTTCTGACCTTAGCTGAAAAAGGAGACCCGGACTATAAGACCGCCTCTGTGCCAAGCTCGTGGGACCTGCGCACGCTCTCCTTAGAAAAGGCCCTGGAGCTGCTAGCCTTTCCCCGTACCGTGGGTAGCTATGAGGGCGAACCTATCCTCATCGCCTCAGGCCCGTACGGATACTACCTCAAACATGTGGGGAAAAATTATCCGCTTTTGCCTGGAATGAGTCC
>CALKJV010000219.1 GCA_937995505.1 uncultured Bacteroidia bacterium
CTTCTACCTGACGCACGTAGGTGCGGATAGTTTGCACTCGGGCATAGAGTTTTTCGGCGGCTTCTCGGGCGCGCGGGAGAGTGAAAGTCATCGTAAGCCAATTCTGCCAACGCTGCCAAGCCTCAGGGTCGCTAAGGAGCGGTTCCAATAGGGGTTTCTGGGTGGTGGTATAGCCCAGGGCTGCCAGCTGTTGGACTTGCATGGGGGGCAGGTTTGGGAAGGCTGCTTGCCAATCGCTGCGCAGCTCCCGCATGCGGGCCGAGCTGGGTCTGGGCTCCTCCGGCAAAGGGTAGGGCGGCCGTAGGAGTTTCTGTGCTTCTTCCAGTTCTGTAAGCCCACTGCGGATGACCCCTAAGGGCGTGTTGATCTCATGGGCAATGTGGGCGGCCATGAGACCGAGGTTGGCAATGCGTTCGGACTGGAGTAGCTGGGCTTGCTGAGATTGAGTCTGGCGCAAGAGCTGTTCTCGCTCTGCGGTTAGGCGCCGGTGCACTTGGCGTAGGTTCCATTCTCGTAGCGCCATGAGGCTGAGCGCGATAAGGACCAACATGAGCGCTGCAGCTATACGGGCTGTCCAGGTATCGTACCAAGGGGGGCGTACTTCTATTTCCCAAGTTTGGGCTTTTGGGGTAGGACACCAAGGATGCGTGGCCCACAAGCGAATAGCGACTCGGCCAGGGCTACTTAGCGATAGAAGAAGCGTAGGCTGATCTAAGCGGCGAGGCGGTGCCTCCCCAATTTGGGCCCATACCTCCAAGAGCTTGGGGAGAAAAGGCACCTGCGCCTGCCAATTTAGCTCAATGTAGGGTCGCTCTGTGGGGAGCGTGAAACGGCCATCTTTTTCCTGGCGGAGGGCCGGTCCTTGTAGATTGGCTGTCCACCAGACAGGCGGGAACTGCCCCGTAGCGGGCGTATAAACCAGGAAGCCGCGGGTAGTGAAGATAAGCAGACTATCGCGCCGCTGGGTGCGTAGGAGGGGCCTCCCCCAAGCAAAAGGCAAAGGAAGCACCGAAGCTACCCAGGGGGGGCGCGCTAAGGTATCTCGTACCTTCCCCTCGGTAACCTGAATCCACCTTCCACCTACTTGGAAATACCAGCTTCCTTCCCAAAAGGATCCCTCCTGTGCCACAAAAGGTAAAGCAAATGCCTGCCATCCTTTGCCTTGCCAGCGGTAGAGGGTATTTTTTTGCCAGACCCAGAGCTGCTTACCTTCCCAGGCGACTCGTCGTACCGGCCCCGAGAAACGAAAGCGCGTCCGCTGGGTGCCTTCCTGCACATATACTTCAAGTCCGACTGCCCATGCGAGGCGCGAGTCCTGGGCGGCGACGGTGCTTACATAGCGCCCAACTTCGCCCCAGGGGGTGCCGTCCTCCCATAGAAGGCCGCGGGGGGTGGCCCATAACCACTTCTCCTGGTAGAGGGTGGCTTCTAAGAGGGTAGCGGGGTAGCGGCGCTCTCCTTTTTCGGAAAAAGCCGTTTCCCCTTGCCAGGCTATCCAATGCCTTCCTACGGCCTTGACTTGGGTAACTGGAAAGGGCCAGTGATGCTTCCAACGCAACGGAGCTCGGGGATAGATAAAAAGCGCTTCTGTGGGGGTAAGCGCTACGATAAGGTCGCCATCTGGGCTTATGCTTGCGGCATAAAGGGGAAGGTCTGTTTGGAGGAGGGGGCTTCGGCCTGGCCAAGTAAGGAGGCTGCGTTCGCTCACGAGGTAAGGGCCTGCCCAGGTGCGTCCCGCGCCCAATACAGTTCCTGGCTGCGGGAGGGCATACACTTCGCCTCGGTCATTGAGGCCGTACAGCTGGCCTGCGATTTGAGCTATTTCGGTCCAGCGGCCCCGCAGAGGGGAAAGTAGGCGGCCTTCAGGCCAAATATATAAGCTATCTTGCCGCCAGACAAGTCCTCCCTTCTCGGTAGCCCCTACACAGGTACCTATCAAGGGTTCGGCAGAAGGAAGCCCTGCTCTGAAGGCGATCCAGGTGCATCCCGAAGCACTGCGCAGGAGTATTCCTTGTTCCCTCGCCCAGAGGCGGTAAGCCCAACCTGTACCGGGTAAGGCGAGCCGTTGGAGCTCAGGGAGAGGCCCCCAGTATGCGCCATTCAATCCGCCAAGTAGGAGCGTATCGCCTTTCCAGAAGGTGCCGGTACGCACTTCTTCGGGGAGGCGGGCGGCTTCCTGCCAGCTTCCCAGCGTAAATAGCCATATCCGCCGACCGTCTACCACATACACCTCGCCTTTTTCTCCCACGAGGGGAAACGCATACAGCCCCCATCGCCCCATCGGCGCCGTAAAAGATTCCCACACCGCAAAAAAGCTCCACACCCACCCCAGCATCGCCCAAAGTTATCGGTAGGGCAGGATTGGATTTGCAAAATGTGTCGTATATTTGCCTTATGCGAACCCTCGTACAAGTTTCCGTAGCCGCCCTTCTATGGGTGGGGATGAGCTTCGCTAATGATGGAAAGCTCTCTAAGATGGTACTGAAAGTAGATCAGTCGCAAGCCGCCACAGCTGAAAAGGCCTTAGCTTCTGTCAATGGCGTCAAATCGGTCAAATATGACCAGAAAGAAGGCCAGCTCGTTGTATTGTATGACAAGCCGACCTTAGGCTGCTGCAGCCGCATTCATGGGGCGCTCAAGGAAGCCGGCGTACAATACACACTCGTCTCCAATCAAGAGTACCCGGCCTGCAAGGGCGAAAAAGAGCATTCCCATGAAAGCTCCGACGCCACAGAGCCTTCTGTCCCGGTGAAGAAGGTTTCTAAGAAAAGCAAGAAGAGCTGCTGCAAGGAAAAGTCGGCTTCGGGCTGCGCTGGCAAGGAAACTAGCTCCAGCTCCCCGAAAAAAGCTGGCTGCTGCGCTAAGGCTTCCTAAAGTTCCCCCTCGAGAAGAGAGACAGGCAGTCCTTAGGTCCTGCTGGACGAAGGGCTGCCTTTATCATTTTACGGAGGTGAAAGGATTATTCTCAGTCAGCTAATGATTCGGCTATTATCAGTAGGAAGTGCTGTAGCTTTTCTCTGGGCGCAAAGCTGGTCGGATGTCGCTGGGGGTGTAGATAACTCAGCAGAAGTTCTCTACCCCTGGCAGGGAGCGCTGTATGTAGGAGGGCGCTTTCAGTATGTGCAAGGCACAGCGCTGCAGGCCCAGGGCATAGCGCGATTTGTGGCGGGTCAAGGCTGGCAGCGAGTAGGCCCCGGACAAGGGGCTGGTGGTACCGGCCATATCCATGTCATGACCGAGTGGAATGGTAAGCTCATCGTCGGTGGAGAGTTTAGCGGTATCGGGAATAGCTCTGCGCAAAACCTCGCCGCTTATGACCCTACTACAAATACTTGGAGTGCCGTAGGAGGCGGAGTCAGTGGACCCGTGTACGCCCTCGCTGTGTACGACGATGAGCTTTTGGTAGGGGGAAACTTTACTCAAGTGAATATGGCTGGTACGCCTCAGACTATATTTTCTTTTGCTCGGTGGACAGGCTCCCAGTGGCTCGCTCCAGACCCCAATAACCCTTCCCAGCTCCTCGTTGGGGGAGTGCCTAGGGCTTTTGTACCCTTCCAAAATAAGCTCTATGTGGCAGGGAACTTCGTAGCGGGTTATTATAATGATGTCAACCTCGCCTACTTAGCCATATGGGATAAAAGTGCCCAGCAGCTACGGCCAGCTTATGCGCCCGGACAAGGGCCTAATAATAACATTTGGGCCGCTGTGGTTTGGAATAATAAACTTTACCTCGGCGGAGATTTTACGCTTTTTGGCAATGCTGCAGGCAAGCTTGTGGCTTTTGACGGCACAAGCGCTCAAAGTGTGCCCGGTGCCCCCACAAGCGGCAGAATACAATCGCTGCTTGCTGTCGGAAACGATCTCTATGTGGCAGGTAGCTTCACCAGCTTAGGAAATGGAACTACCGTGAATCGCGTGGCTAAACTCAGCTCTACGGGCACATGGAGTACCCTGGGTAGCGGTCTAGGGGCTACGATTGTAACCAGTCTCGCCTGGTATAATAATACCCTTTTCGCAGGGGGAAACTTTACCCAAGACGGCAGCGGTAGCGTGAATCTCTCCCGTATAGCTTCTTTTGGGGGGGTGAGTGGCCTAGAGAGTGGCCCCAAAGCGACTTTTATGCTTTTCCGAGACGCCGAAGGGAACTATCAGCTCCGAGCCACAGGGCCTGTCTCAGAATACCGTGTGCGCCTTCTGGACGTCTCGGGGCGCACCCTCTGGGAGAAACCGATAGAACCTACCGCGCAAGGTACTTATCCCATTCCCCTCCCAAGCCCGGGGTTGTATCTTTTGCGAGTGTGGAGCCCCTCAGGAGAAGTCCAGAGCTTTCGCCTTAGTTCTCCATAGGTAATCTCGCGCACAAGGGCTCTCCAGGGAAGACAATCCCTTTAGAGGGCGGTTTTTCCTTAACCTTGCCGTTCTTTCCTTATGCTTGCCAGACGCATCATCCCCTGTCTGGATGTTCATGAAGGGCGGGTCGTAAAAGGCGTGCAGTTCCAGCAGCTGCGTGACCAGGGAGAT
>CALKJV010000220.1 GCA_937995505.1 uncultured Bacteroidia bacterium
GTTTGCCTTTCGTACGGGAGCAGGCGTGGGAGATTCGCAGAGAGGTGGTCTATCCCAAAGGAGCTGCGCTATATATAGAGGGGGTACTCGGAGAAATAGTGGTGTGGCAAGGAACTCGCCTTCTTTTTGTAGGGCGTCAGCCGTGGGTGTGGGTTCCGCTGGTGGGCGCCGGACGAGCCGAATTGCGATTGAGCGGATCAAATGGAGGCATAGGAGGGGGCATATATCTCCTTGCCCAAGCGGATACCTTGGGTTGGCCCGCAGAGCCCTGGCCGTCTGAATCCCTGCGCCCTTGTGCGGGCCAGGTTCCATCCACTACCATGGAGGAAGTCTTATCAATTGAGGCTTTACGAGAGGTAGGGGCAGCGGGCGCCTGCATAGCGGTACCTTCTCTGCCGCCGGCTCGGGTTAGGCGAGCCCTCTCTAAAGAGAAGTGCTTGTGTCAAGGAAAGCCCTCCGCTCCCAAGGCTCGTGTGGAGTCTTTTTCGCCGGTGCTTTTAGTGGCGCTCTTGGGGGTGATAGGCGGGGCAAGCTGGCTCTTCCCTGCCTTAGGAAGCATACGCTGGCGCGGTTTTTTCTCTCCGCTCCCCGTGAATTTCTTAGAAGCGGCTGTAGGCCTAGGCGTGGCTCTCCTCGTGAGTTGGGGCGTGCTCGGTACGGCAGATGTTAGACTTTGGGTTCTTTTCTGGGTCTTTTTGGCGGTGGAAGCAGTTTTTCTAGCGGCTCAGGGGCTATCCCTGCATTGGGCTTGGCAGAGCTGGGAAGGGCTCTGGCTTTTAGGATTGGGAGTTCGGCTCTTGCGCCCTGAGGCTTTCTGGATCGTAGCGGGGGTGGCTTGGCTTCTACGCGCGGGCTGGATTACCCTGAGAGTCCCTAGTTTTGCCTACCTTTGTCTGGCAGAATACTTTTTTTATCTACTGCTGCTTTTCTCATGAAGCGCATTCGCAATATATTTATAGCCTTGCCACCCCAGCCTCCCGACTCACCCTATTATGATCTAGGCCGTTTCTGGAAGGTAGAGCTTTTTTTTGCCAATCTCATAGAGATCCAGGGGTTTTCGCTCCCTGAGTTTCGGGAGCAGGGGATAAGTCCGTTAGATTACAATGCCTATATTTTCTCAGGGAAACAGGCGATTGATCACTTCTTTCGCCTGATGCAGGAGATGCGATTAGATTTACCTGCGGATAGTCGGTTTTTGTGTGTCGGAGAGGCTGTGGCCGAGCATCTTTTTCAGTATATTCCTGGAGCGCTGCGTCGTCGTACGTACTCGCAGGCGCGGACGCTAGAGGAGCTTATCCCGTACATGCGTAAGCACATGGGTAGTCGGTACCTGTATGTGGGCGGCGGGGTAGCTCCGCTTCAATTTTTCACCGAAGTGGAGGCGAGTCGTCTATCCGTAGCCGTGCTGCGCGTATATCAGGTTCGGTATGTGCCGCTGCCAGAGACGATGCGGCGTAAGCGGTTCTCAGTATTGTGTTTTCCTTCTGTCTCTAGTGTGATAGCCTGGAAAAAGCTCTATCCCACTTACCAGCAAGGGGATACGGCTGTCTTGGTACTGGGCCGAGATACGGCGCGCCAGGCAGAGAGTGAGGGCCTCCAGGTTACGGACTATGCCCCTCGTGGAGAAATCTCTTCTCTGCTAGGGCTGCTTTCGCACTTTTTGCGCAAAACCCTGGGGCGCTCAGATGCTCTAAGGCGCGATTGATATTTCAAAAAAAGCCTTATGTTTGCCCCGTGCGACTTGGGTGGCTACTCTTAGGGCTTACGGGCTTGCTTCTTGCGCAGCAGGACCCACAGTTCACGCAGTACATGTACAATCGCTTTGGGCTCAATCCTGCGGCGGCAGGCTATGCAGGAGCCTGGCAGTTTACGGGCGTTGGGCGATTGCAATGGGTGGGGATTGATGGGCATCCCAGCACTTTCGCAGTCAATGCCCATACCCCCGTAACCTTCCTACGAGGAGGGGTAGGGCTGCAGGTCATGGGGGACCAGATTGGGCCTTTTCGTACGACCGACCTAAAAGCCGCCTATGCTTTTCGGCTTCCTTTGGGCGGAGGCGGCTCTGCGCTCCAGATTGGGGTAGCAGGAGGTATCCTGAGCAAGTCTCTGGATGGGGCGTCTCTCCGACCTGAGCAGATCCCGGACCCGACTCTCTTCAACCGAGCGAGTTCCCTCGTCATGCCCGATGTGGGGGCAGGTATCTACTTCACCCTGCCTGAGGATAAATTCTATCTCGGTGTATCGGCTATGCACCTTACTGAACCGTCGCTCAAGGACTTCACTTCTACGGGCCGTAGCCGAGTGCCTCGGCACTTTTATGCGACAGCCGGCTATACCGCCCGCTTATCTGAAACCGTAGAGCTTATTCCTTCTGCTTTCTTCAAGTTAGCTCAATCCCAATACATGGTAGAAGGGAATTTGTCGCTTCGGGTGCAGCCTGTGGTGCTGGGGGCTTCGTATCGCCTCGGCGATGCGGTTTGTGCGCTTTTAGGGCTGCAAGCCACAGAAAGCCTATTTTTGGGCTACTCGTATGATTACACGCTCTCTCGGCTGGGTGCCGTTACGACGGGGTCGCATGAGCTCGTGCTGGTGTACACTCTGGCGCCGGCCTTTCGGCTTATCCCCCCAGACCTGGGCGTGCGTGATAAAAAAGACTTCCGCTAACCCGACTCATTTGCAAATATGAAAATAGCCGTATATTTGCCGCAAACCAAGCAAGCTATGCGCAGCGTATCGTATCTCGCTATCGTGCTAAGTGCCTCCTTTTTCGCCGCTGGCTGTGGTGGCGGATTCACTGGCGCTCTAGGACAACTCACTGGCGCTCAAGGACAACTCACTGGCGTAAAAAATCGGCCCAAATGGGATAACCCCCTCCCCTATGGCATGGTTACTATCCCCGCAGGGACCTTTCACATGGGTAATAATGAGCAAGATGTGAACTACTCCCAAAATGCCCGCATACGCCAAATTACCCTAAGCTCCTTCCACATAGACGACACGGAAATCTCTAATAATGAGTATCGCCAGTTTATAGATGAAGTGGTGGCTGCGTCGCAAAACGCTTTTGCGGATAGCGTGTTTTCCTTCATGGAGCGCTATTACGGCAAGAAAATCAATAATCAGGAAGAGTACCTCCGGCTGGTATATCCAGACACACAGGTTTGGAACCGAGACTTTGGAAACTTTGTCTATAACGAGCCGCTCGTAGAAAACTACTATTGGCATCCTGCTTTTGATGACTATCCGTTGGTGGG
>CALKJV010000221.1 GCA_937995505.1 uncultured Bacteroidia bacterium
GACTTCCGCTTAGAAGCCATATCGCTATCCTTTCGCTCAGGGGGCTTGGATGTTCCCAGCCCACGAGCTCGTTGTGGTTCATTTCAGGGATAGTGTGGTGCCAAGCGATGTGCTTGGCGTTTTCTTGGATTTGCTGGCGAGCTCGGAGGGCGATAGATTCATAGCCGGCGGGGGCATAGATAGCGATGCATTTAGAGGCCCAGGCTTCTGCGAGGGCGCGCAGCTCTTGCTGGCTGGGATGGTCTCGGCTCAGAAGCAGCCGAATAAGCGCTTCGCTTTCGCTTCGCCAAGTGGCTGGGATGAGCCCAAGCCCTTCTAAGAGGCGCAGTTGGGCTGTAATAGAGAAGGGTACGGCGGCTCGGGGGGCTCGTCCGGGTGGGAGTGCGATGAAGCCCGCCAGTCGCCCGCTTTCGCCCCAACTTCGCAAGGTGCCTCCACTGGCAATGCCGACTACAGTGGCCCCGCGCTCAAGGGCGGATTCGGTGGCTTCTAAGGTCTCTTCGGTCGTGCCCGAGTAGGAAGAGGCGAGCACGAGCGTGCGTGCCCCAACCCACCTCGGCAGGCGATAGTCGCGCACAATCACCCAGGGTATCTCTAAGTAGGGCTCTGCCCAGCTACGCACGACTTCTGCGCCGAAAGCCGATCCGCCCATGCCCACAGTGACTATCGCCTGCCAGGGTCCTCCCCCTATTTGTATGGGGGCGGCTTCCATGCCAGCCATCCAGTCATTGGGCAGCGACCGCACCCATTCCCACATAGGCCGAAGGTAAGGATTTTCTACAGCCCCACCGCCACTCGCCAGCTATGCTCAGCCTGCCTCAGCACATAAATGCCTGGAGGGAGCCCTTCGGGCAGGGTAAAATACCCCTCCTCATCCAGGGATACGGAAGCTACTCCCCGGCCCAGAAGGTCATACAGGAGTACCAGCTCTCGGGAAGAAGCCCCCTTAATCTGCCCTCCTGTGCCCCAGAAGCGGAGCTCGGGCTTAGAGGGCCCTCGCGCAGCCGATAGCGCCACGACTTGGCTACCGTACCGCAGCACGTACCTGCCCCCAGGGTACTCTGCCTGTGAGAGCTGCCCTTGAGAATTCCAGAGGTACTTTCGTACCCAGCTAATGTCTCCGAGGCCCCCCCCCTGGGGCGTGTAGAAGCGAATATGCAGGCTGTCTCGCTCTAAGGCCCCTGAGCTATTGTATAGGAGGGTTCTCTTTTGGGCGAGGCACTCTATGGGCGTGCAAAAGGAGTCCGCTTGCACCTCCAGCCGTCCGCCGGCCCCGTAGCATCGCTTGTAATACCCTATGACTTGAGGGGCTGCACGGGGAGGCTCATACAGCGGTAAGCTATCACATCCCCCAGCCAGCCCGGCAAAAAAGTACCCTCCCGCTTCTACAAAGACAGTAGCGCTTGGGTCAAAGTCCTCTACGAGCACACTATCGCCCCAGTGCTGGGCATGTATGAGCGCGGGAAAGGGCCAGATCCGTTCCCCGCTGTAAAAGTTCCAGTCTAAGCCTAAGATGCCAAACTGGCCTGATAGTACGGAGTCCCACCGCTGCGCAGCGTTCCAGCTGTAGACCCGCCGCCGTGGGAGGTACTGCTCCTGAGCGATATCGTAATCGTACGTAGTGAAAATGCTCTCTCCCGCTGAGGGATAGGCAAACGTAGCCTTCTCAAAGGGGGCGAGCGAAGTCGCAGCGGACGCAGCGGCTGTGTCTAAATAGCGCACATGGCTTATAGGGCGGAGCTGCTCATCTAAAAAGAGCGTGTCTACTCCCAAGAGTCGCCAGCTGCCATTGTCGGCTCGGTACGTAGTGGCTGCCCATCCCCAGCTTCGTACCTGATAGGTAACCAGCAAGCTGGTGTCGTTAGGATCTTGTATGCACCACAAGCTGTCGGGCAGGGGTTGGGCACAAAGCTGAATAGCAAAAAACAGGCAAAGGCTGCGCACGAAGCAAATATACTTTTCCAGTTCAGAAACTCGGCTCTCCGCGAGCGCGCAAGTGAGCGATCTTGCTAACGCTGCCATACAAAAGCAGGAGGCCGAGGGGCAGGGAAGAAAGGCTTTCCATGAGGAGGGTAGTGCTTATCCAAGCGATTGCTCCCAGGACGAAGGCAAGCCAATAAGGCCATTTTTTGCGGCTTTTGAGGGCGAGGAAGGGCCATCGACTTACCATAGCTATGCCTAAAAGCCCAATCTGTAGAATCCACACAGCGGGATGCAGCCATAGGCCGACTGGTCCAGTTAGAAGCCATCCCGCCCAAAACGCTCCATGAGCAGGAGCCGGGAGCCCAGTGAAAAAACTCTTACTTGCGCTTGTGGGTTCTGCATTGAAGCGTGCGAGGCGCCACGCAGCCAGGAGCGGCAGCACAAAAGGAACTATCACCATCCAAAACCGCACCTCTCGGCCATAAGGCAAAACTGGCAGCCAAGGCCGCAGATAGTTATACAGGGCGAAGCTGGGCGCTATGCCGAAGCTTACGAGGTCGGCCAAAGCGTCTAATTCCTTTCCCAGCGGGGACTCGGCTTTTAGGAGCCGCGCAGCAAAGCCGTCCAACCAATCACACAGCATGGATCCTGCCACTGCCGCTGCAAAAAGGCCCCATTCTCGCTCGTAGCTTAGCGCTATGGCCCAGCTCCCGAAGCCTAAGTTGCCAAGTGTAAGCAGGTTAGGCAGCAGGCTGCGTGCGGTAAAGGTCATGGGCGTAGATGTAAGCTTCCACGGGCGGGGGCACAAGGTAACGAATAGAGCGGCCTTCCCGCACGTACTGGCGCACCTGCGTGGCAGAGAGGTCTATGCGGGGCGCTTGCGGAAAGAAACGCACATTGGGGTATTGGGGCACTTCTGCTAGCTCAGCGCCTCGCCGAGGATACACCCATATGGGCCACTCTTGCAAAATCTTTTCCCCTTCTTTCCAGGTCAAAAGTCCCTTGGCTGCATCTGCGCCTAAGAGCACTACCCACTGCCAAGAGGGTTCCTGTGCCCGTAAGGTCCGTAGCGTCGCAATCGTATAAGAGGGCCGAGGCAGACCAAACTCTATATCTGAAACTCGCACGGAAGGGTCGCCTTCTGTGGCCAACTGCGCCATTTCCAGCCGGTCTTTCTCTGGTGCGAGCCCCTCAGGGGCTTTGTGGGGGTTGTGGGGCGAGACCACCAGCCATATCTGCTCTAAGTTCGTCTCATTGAGCCAGTAGCGGGCTACGATGAGATGGCCATAGTGCAGGGGATTGAAAGAACCAAAAAGCAGCCCTATACGCATACTTGATAGCGCCGTAAAAGCAAATCTAAGCGTTCCAGCGCCTTAGAAAGCTCGTCGTTGTAAAGCGCATAGTCAAACCTGG
>CALKJV010000222.1 GCA_937995505.1 uncultured Bacteroidia bacterium
AGCAAGCCTTCTTGCGAAAGGCGCTTCGGTTCGCTGGGGCTTCGCAACTAATAGCCGTTCGGCAGAGGGCGTACCCGCTATCTTATCGGGATTGCCGTCGTGGGGAGAAGAACCGCTCCTTTTCACGCCGTATGCAGCGCAAATCCGAGGGAGCTTGCCGGAGCTTCTGCGGCACTGGGGTTATGAGACGATATTCTTTCACGGCGGCAATAATGGTACGATGCTTTTAGACAGTTATGCCAAGCAGGCAGGCTTCTCTTCCTACGTCGGTCGGCGAGAATATCCTGAACCGGACCGCGACTACGATGGTACGTGGGGGATATGGGATGGGCCTTTTTTGGCCTATGTAGCGCAGAGGTTACAGAAGTTACCCGAGCCCTTCTTTGCAGCGGTATTCACCCTTAGCTCACACCATCCGTATGCTGTACCGGCTGAGCTGCGAGATAGTTTTTCAGGGGGGCCTTTGCCTGTACATCGGTCGGTTCAGTATGCCGATTGGGCGCTGCGGCAATTTTTTGCAGCGATAGATACGATGGCATGGGCGAAGCGCACCCTCTTTGTCTTTACGGCTGATCATACGGGTCCTAGTGAAGGCCCTTACGCTCCTGCTCGGAGCTTTTGGGTGCCCATAGGGTTTTATTTGTCGGGGCGGGAAGTTCCTACCTGTGATACCTTGGGAAGCCATTTAGATATCGTACCCAGCGTTTTGGATGCGGTGGGCTATCCGTACGAGGCGAAGGTTTGGGGCCGCAGTGTATGGGATACCGCGAGGGTGCGCTGGGCTATCTACAAGCCGCTTCCCCTCCTTTTGCATGCTGTGGGGCGTGGGAACGGGCTATTGTATGTACCGGGGCAGGCCCTATCGGGCTTTCGGTGGGAGGGGGCTCCCTGGGTGACCTCGCCTGACTCTATACCTGAAGGAAGTTCAGATTTTTTAGCCTATCTCGCTGGGTATGGGGCGTGGATTCAGGGGGGTTACAGGTCGCCGAGCATGGGGCGCATTATAAGCTCCTCTACTACGGCCCCAGGCGGCAAGTGGGCTAAGGTCCAGACCACCTCTGCCACCGCTTCGGGGGGAATAAAGCGCTCAGGAGGGTAGGGGGCACCCGCCCAAGAGTCGGTCAAAGTAGCCCCCAAGAGAATAGCCGAGACGGCTATATGGTGAGGTTTGAGCTGCTCTCGGAGGTTTCGGGAGAGGGAGAGCATGCCGGCTTTGGCAATAGCATAAGCGCTTCCATTCGGATACGCCCCTAAGCTGGCAACCGACGCTATTTGTACGATAAGCCCGCTCCGCCGCTCTATAAAGCGTGGCAAAAGCCCCTTAGTCACGTAGTAGGCGCTGTGGAGGTTATCGGCGAGCATGCTCTCGTACACGGCGTCGGGTTCATTGAGGAGGCTGCCGGGCTGGAAGCGTCCCGCATTATTGACGAGCACCTCTATGGAGGGGTAGCGTTGTAATACATACTGAGCAAAGCCTTGGGCGGCGGCTTTCTGGCTTAGGTCAAATACCGAAACATCCCACTCGGGATGGAGAGCCCGAAGGCGTTCTACGCTTGCGGGCGTGCGGCTACAGGTAACAATCGTATAAGTCGGAGCGAAGCGCCGAGCAATCGCATAGCCGATCCCTCGTGTGCCCCCTGTGATGACGAGTACAGGCATCTCAGCGAAGATAAAACCTTAAGAGCAGCTTCTTGAGCTCAACCAGGGCCATGCGCTTCAGTTCGCCGCTTTGGGCCAAGGAAATAATGCCGGTTTCTTCGGAGACGACGAGGGTGATGGCGTCGGTTTGTTCGGTGATACCGATAGCGGCGCGGTGCCGTTGGCCGAAACTCTGTGGCAGATCCAGTCGGTCGCTAAGCGGTAGGGTACAGCGTGCAGCCACAATCCTTTCCCCTCGCACAATTACCGCCCCATCATGAAGGGGGCTTTTTTTCTCAAAGATCATGAGAAACATCCGTGCTTCTACCGGGGCTTGTAGGCTATCGCCGGTTTGCATGAAGCTGCTTAGGTCGTCGTTATTTTCTAATACGATGAGGGCGCCGAGATTGTTTTTGGCGAGGAGTTGGAGCGCTTCTATCAGTTCATCTACGACTTTTTGGGCTTGCTCTTCGGTGAGGGGATTTTGGCGCAGCCAAGACAAGCCCGGCAAAAACCGAAACCCATGCAAGAGCCTTCGGAGCTCGGGCGCCAAAATGACAGCAAGTACTACCCCCAGCCAGGTTATCACCTGCTGTAGGACGAAAGAGATAGTCTTCAGCCCTAAGAGGCTCACCCCGCGCAGAAGCGTTACAAACCCAAAGAGCAAGAGCGCTATGCCTAAAAGTCGGATACGCTGAAACCACCTTAAAAGCCCATACAGTAGCAGAGACAGGAATAGAATATCTACGCCATCTCGCCAGGTGATGGCAATTGGGCCTAAGCGAAAGAGTTCCATACGGCAAGTAGGTCAACAAGCTGGCGAGCCGCGGCTACATCATGAACTCGTAAGAGGTGTACGCCTTTGCGTAGGGCCTCCCACTGCAAAGCTGCCGTGGCCCAAGGAACGGTCTGAGGACTAGCCTGCAAAGGGCGCCAGAGCATAGACTTCCGAGATATGCCTATTAGGAGCGGTCGCCCCAAGCGCCGAAACTTCGGCAGCGCCCGAAAAAGCTCGTAATTGTGCTGCACAGTCTTTCCAAACCCGAAGCCCGGATCCACAATAATCTCCTCAATGCCTGCGCTACGCAATTCTTGAAGCTTCTGCACGAAGTACTGCCATACTTCCTCTACGATGTTTGTGTAGGTGGGGTTGATTTGCATGGTCTGGGGGGTGCCCTGAATATGCGTGAGCACGTAGGGAACCTGGTATTTGGCCACGACTTCCCAGAGCTTTGGGTCAAAGGCCCCGCCGGAGATGTCATTGATCATATCTGCGCCTTCTTCCAGGGCGATACGAGCCACAGCGGAGCGATAGGTGTCAATGCTAATAGGAATGTCGGGGAGGGCTGCGCGGATTTTTTGTAGGGCAGGTAGGAGCCGGCGCAGCTCTTCCGTTTCGGGTACTTCGGGTGCGCCAGGGCGGGTAGAAACCGCGCCTATATCTAAGATATCTGCTCCTGCCTCAGCTAAGGATAAGGCCTTCTGCAAGGCAGCCTCTGGCGTGTAAGCTTCTCCGCCATCCGAGAAAGAGTCGGGCGTGACATTCACAATCCCCATAAGTCGGGGCACGGCCAGGCTACAAAGCCTACCGCGAAGGCGCAGGCCGTACATGGCGCAGAACGTACTCAATCACATCTCGGATCGTGCCATACGATTGGGGGTACAAGAAGGGCACATCAGAAGGCTGAACCCATCGGTAGCTTTCAATGCCCTCTTCGCGCTGTACCTGTACTGGGGGGTGAGGCTTATCGCTGCGAAAGAGAAACCACCGCGTCTCCTTGAGAAATTCCTGGCCGCGCTCGCGGTAGATGTGGTAGGTGTGGATCAGGGGGCCTTCTAAGGAAACCTCAGTCAGGCCGGTCTCTTCGGCCAGCTCGCGTCGGGCTGCGCTTTCGGGAGACTCGGTGGATTCTTGTTTGCCCTTAGGGAGGTCCCAGTGCCCTCGCCGCCAAATAAATAGTATGTGGCCGTTTGCATCTCGTACGACAGCGCCCGCTGCCTCTATGTACGCAAAGCGCGCTTTATACTGCTGCCAGAAGTTTTGGAGGGCTGATTCCTCTGGGAAGTAGAGTCGGCATACCCCAGGCTTTCGGGCTTCTCCTTGGGCTAAGTGAAAGGCGCGTACCTTCTCTAAGCTGCCGGGTAGATAGAGCAGGCGGGTGGCTCTCTCCTGTGGGAGCTGGTGGGTCGTAGGGAGACCTGTAAGGCCAGGGGGTAGAACCTCTAACTCTAAGCAAAACTCGTAATGATATATCCGCAGCACCCGCCTAAGATAGGGGCTTTTGTGCAAGCGCAATCAGGCGAGGGCTTCGGTCATCTACGAAAGGGTTACCGTCGTAATCCCCCCATATCTCTTCAGCGGAAAGGCCGGCCCGCTCTAAAAGTTGCAGCATGTCTCCCAAGGTGAGCTTGAATACCCGCTCTTCGTAGGTCTGGGGCGAGCTATCTGGGGGCGTTACGGTGATGCGTTTGTACAAATGGAAGGCCTCTTGCCGTCGTTCAATGTCAAATCGGATGCCATTGATGTGGCGAGTTTCAGTGGGGGTGCGGTTAGCCCGGTGAATATTGAGATAGTCTAAGGCAAGCCAGCCGCCGGGGAGCAGCCAGCTACTGAAGCGGCGTACGAGCCGTACCAGCTCATCCCATCGCTCTACCCCTAGGCCGAAGCTCGTAAAAAAGCTACCTATGAGATGATACGATCGGTCGGGGGTCCAGCTGCGCAGGTCAGCCAGGAAAAAGCGTACGCTCTCCGGTAAGTTAGGTTTTGTGACAGCCTGGTCCACGGCATCTACGACAAGCCCTACTTCGGCTAAGGCGTAGGCATAGCGCCCCGTGCCGCATCCCGCATCCAGGGCGTAAGCGGGTTTGGGTAAGCCTAGCCTTGACAGCAGCACTCGGACAAAGTGCCGAGCCTCATCTATATCGCGATGGGCATACAGGAGGGGGTAGTAGGGGCTGCCAAACCAGGCTTCCACCCTACAAAGGTACGACACTCGCTTGAGGCCGTTGCAAGCATCTCTCATCTGGGTCGGAGGGCTACCT
>CALKJV010000223.1 GCA_937995505.1 uncultured Bacteroidia bacterium
GGATAGATAGGGGCTGAATAGGCGTCTTATCCCCAATCACATATGCGCTGTCCACAGGCCCGCTATCAGAGAGGAGAAAGACCTTTACGTAGACCTTATTCCCCCCATCGGTGCGAAAGCGCTGATTACCTGTGGGCTGGAGCCCGAAAAAGAGGGTAGCCTCACCGTTTGTCCCCGTGGAGATGGTACCATACCCTCCACTAGTGGTGAGACTGGGGGAGGTGGTGAGGGACCACGTGCCTGCATTAGCATCATAGAGGATGGGATTGCCTGCGCCCGAGTTTATATTTAAGCCGGTAGGGAGTGTGGTGACATTATCCATGCGAGGCACATATCGGTACGTGGTATTAGGCTCTAAGCCTGTGATGTGAAGCACGGCAAAGTAGGGCAATCGGGTGTTGGTTTGGACGACGGGGCTTACGATGTAGGTGGGGATGATGCTCCGTGCCGAGTCAATCTGCGCTCGACCCCAGGAGGGGGAGCTTTGCGCCCATAAGAGGGCGACGGCTGCAAAGGTTACTGCGAGTCGCATATACGTGCAGTTTTAGGTTAGTATTGCAAATATACGAGAGAGATTGTTAAGTAGATGCAAAGGTCAGGCAGCAGGTATTTCCCCGCAAAATAGTAGTTTTGGCGGGTGCGCAGGTGGCTAACTGCGATAGTAGGGATAGCGCTGGCCTGGGCGCAGGGGACAGCGCTGCCGGAGACGCCGGATGAGTTTGGTGTAGCGCTCAAGGAAGCGCTGGAACGCTTCAAGCGACCAGACATCACGCAGCGGGCCCAGAGCTTTTTTTCAGCTTGGGAGACCGGCGACCTCTCTACCCCAGAGAAAAAAGCCTTAGCTCAGCTGGCGAGCCGACTCAATCGCAAGGGCTTCAAGCCCTATCCAGAACTCCTGACTTTCGTGGAGGCGGCCTTGCTTTTGAAGAACCCTGAGACTCGGGTGCGAGCTCCTGTACCACAGTTTATCGCTATTTCCGAAACCCTCGCCGCAGAAAACCCCGCCTACTTGCCAAAATTCTGGGAAACTCTCGTTCGCTTCGTGCCACAGGGTATTGTAAATCAAACTTCTGTATTTAGCTGGAAAATTGACAAAAGCGAAGCGCGCTTAGGCTTCTACACATATCTGGATAGCAGTTCTTTTGAGGAGCGGCGGGTACCCGCATTCTTTTTCAGGAAGACAAACCTCATTTGCAGCACAGGTGGAGTAGATATCGTTGTCCGGGAAGTAGATGGAGTGCTTAATCTGGCCAATCGTCACTTCCTCGGCACGCGGGGTAAGGCCGACTGGAGCCGCTTAGGGATCGGATTTACGGAGCTTTTTGTGGAGCTGGAAGACTTTGTGGTAGATATGAATGTGCGGCGGCTTACTTGCCCAAAGGCTACGCTCCATTATGCGAGCTTTTTGCCTCATCCCGTACGAGGGCGATTTTTTGATGATTTTGTCGTGCATTCAGACCCGCTCAAAGCCAGTACCCCTACTTTTGAGATGACGGAGGGCTCTATTGAGATCAAGGAATTCATCCCCAATACGACTTACCGGGGAGGCTTTAGCTTGCGGGGGCTCACAAAGTACGGCGCTGCGGTGGGGGATACTTTGGCACAGCTCAGCGTCTATGCCAAGGGAAAAGAAATTATGCGGGTAAGTCTGGAACAGCTGGCCTTCAACCCCAAAAAGCTCGTCGCCAATGAAGTCTCCGTAGAACTGTACCTCCCTTTTGGCGATACCATTTACTATCCGGTCACTGACCTCATTTACGATGTTACTACCCAAGACATTCTCCTCAACCGAAATCGCAAGAATCCTCGCACACGGCAAGGTTTTTACAGCACTTATCATCAAATGGAAATGCTCTTTGATGCGATCCAATGGAATCCCGTGCGAGACACTGTGATGCGATTCACAGCTATCATAGACCCTAAGGGGAAATATGGCGTGGTGCAGTCTATAGACTTTTTCAATCAGCGGGAGTACGAGAGCTATAAAGACATACTTCCCATCAATCCCCTTGGGGCTATCTATCGGCTGGTGAAAGAGCGCGAGCAGCTTATGCAGTCTCGTCGCCGCCGAGCCGTGCGCAACTATATTTTGGATACCGATATCCTAAAAAGCCAGGGTGTAGACCAAAAGACCTATCTCAAGCCTTTTCAGATGCGGCTGGAAGATGTAGAGACCTATGGTTTTTTGCGCTACGATAAGGAGACAGGGCGAGTGGAACTGCTACCGAAGCTTTTTCGCTGGGCTAAAGCGGCTTTTGGAGAAAAAGACTACGATGCCCTGCGAATTTTTTCTAATACTGCTGATGGAGAAAACGCTCGGTTAGACCTGCAAAATAAAGAGATTACCCTGCGCGGCGTGGAGTTTGTGGTATTTGCCGACTCGCATATCGTGGAGATAGCCCCCTATAAGCGCACGATTTACCTCGGCGCCAATCGCTCCATTCGGATGGCGGGGCGACTTGCCGCGGGAAAGACCGACCTGTATGTGTGGCCCGATCCTCGCATGCAGTTTGACTATGAGAACTTCAAAGTAATGTTCTTCAATGTAGACTCACTCAAATTCAAGCCAGACCGAGACCCGCTTTTTCAGCAGGGGCGTTATCCAAAGCTTGCCCGTTCGCTTGCTACGCTGCGCATAGAAAATGTAAGCGGCTGCGTGTATATTGACTTACCTTCTAATAAAAGCGGCAGGAAGGTTATTCCCTATTACAGCGTTTTGGATTGCTACTCCGAGTCGTACAAATACTGGGAGTCGCCTGCTATCCAAGATCGCCAGTATAGCCGAGATAGGCTATATTTTGAGCTCGACCCTTTTATGATTGATAGCTTGGAGACTTTCAGCCTTTTAGGGTTAGAGTTTCATGGAGTTTTTTATTCGGATAGCACCTTTCCGCCTTTCCGGGATACGCTAAAAGTCGTGCCTGACGGGAGCTATGGCGTACAGGAAGTTTTTGCTCAGGGAGTGAGTGTGTACAAAGGTAAGGGGCAGTTTTTCGGGCGGGTAGCAATGGATAACTTCGCGCTTCACGGTCGTGGAGAAGTAAAATATATCACGAGCACAGTGCAAGCGGATACATTTATCTTTCACTTTGACTCGTGTATGGCAGAAAAAGCTCGCCTAACCCTACCCCAAAGCCAGTATGCACTCACCAAGTATCCTAAGGTAGAAGCGGAAGACCTGCGCTTCAAATGGTACCCGTATTTAGGGCAGATGGTCTTGGAAACAGGCAAAAAGCCCGCTCAGCTCTACGATGGTGAGGGTACCTTTGAGGGCCAGCTGGTATATACGCCGGAGGGATTAGAAGCGAGGGGGATGCTCATTACGGGAGACGTACGAGTGGCTAGCAGCGCCTTCAAGTTCAGGCCCGACGGCTTCAAGGCCGTGGAGTCGCGATTCGTCGTGATTGACCCAAAGACGAAAAAAGATACGCTCTTCTATGCTGAGGGGGTAGAACTGGATTATAGCATAAAGCAGCATCAGGGAGATTTCGTTTCTACCCGTGTAGGCGAGCCTAATATCCACTTCCCTAAGGCCTCTCTCTCTACCTCGCTCGGAAAAGGTACATACAATCGCGAGACAGGGGAAATTTTCCTCAATCCTCACGTCAGCGACGAGAGTAAAAACTTCGTGGTGCGGCGCAGCCCCAGCGGGAAGGATGTTACCTTCAACACCCAAGTGCTTCTGTATAACCTCAAAACAGGGCGGATTGAGGCCAATCGGGTGGATTCTATCATCGTAGCCGATGCAACGGTCTTTCCGGAAGGCGGGCGGGTGGAGTTTCTGGCCGATGGTACCATCGCTCCCTTAGAGAACGCTACCCTCAAAACCCCTACCAGTAAAAACCATCATGTCGTCCAAGAGGCCTATGTGCGAATTCGCTCGGGCTCGGATTACACGGCTCGCGGCCGCTACAAATACACCGACATAGAAGGCAAGCCCCAGTATATTCAAATGGATAGCATTTATGTGCGGGATGGGGTCACGACTGCGCAAGCTAAAGTCCGCACAGAGGATGAATTTTTACTTACCGACCGTATTCTCTTTCGGGATGCCGTGGAGCTGCGGGCAGACCGACGCTTCTTGTATTTCCGAGGAGAGGTGCGCATCCAATCGGAAAACGAGTTTTTGCGCGAGTCGTGGTTTAACTTTGAAGGCATTGTCAATCCCGACACTGTCTTTATTCCCATCAAAGACCCCAAAAACCGCAAAGGACAGGAGCTCACAGTGGGGCTGCATTTTGTGCAGGTTTACCGAACCTTTTACACGAACTTCTTACAGCCGAAAAAGAACAAAGACGATTTGGATGTGCTTTTGGCGGAGGGGGGCTTATCGGTAGATCGGGCTTCTAAGTCGTTTCGCATCGGCCCCATGAAGAAGCTCAACGGAGAGAGCCTCCGTGGCAACTGGGTAGAGTACAATGATGCGGCTCGCATTACGACAGCTTATGGGCGGCTCAACTTCCCTGCTTCCTTCCCGCCGGATGGAGCACAGCTCGCCGTGGCGGGCATGTGGCGCGAGGAGCAGCGCTTCCAACGGCTCTCTACAGACTTGATTTTTGCCCTCCACTTCCCGAATATCCCTTCCAGCTTGGCGGAGGCTTTGGGTACACGCTTCAATCTCTGGGCCCTGTCGCTGACAGATATGGAATTTACCGAGCCCAGATTTTTGGAGGCGATTGCCGAACTCGTAGACCCAGATACCAGCCAGCCAGAGACGAATACTCGTGAGATTATGCAGGCAGCACAGCGTGCCGCCCTTGCCAAAAATGTCCCTTTTGCGAAAAAGCTCCCCGTAACGCTTCTTTTAGCAAATGTGCCTTTTCGGCGCAGTGATTCCACGGGGGCTTTATTCGTAACAGCAGAGGTAGCGGTGGCAGGCATGGGCGGCGTCGGCATCGCGAAATACTGTCCTGCGAAAATTGAGTACGCCTTCGGCCCGTACAACCCCGCCGAACGCACCCGCGGCCCAGATGTATTGACTATATTCATAGAACCTACGGAGGGTAACTGGATTTTCATCTTGTATTCTGGACACGTAGTGCGCATGGTGACCAGCGATGCCGGCCTCAATCGCCAAATCCGACAAGTAGCTGACAAGCAAAAAGATTACAACAAAGACCCCAGCAAACCTAAGTTACAGCTCGTATTGGCCGAACCCTCAGAGAAAGATGAGTTTCTTAATCGCTTTTCGGGATACCTACTGCGATAGCGTATGATACAGGTTTTGCCCATAGATAAAATCCTTTTTCTGGACATAGAGGCGGCGCCTCAGTATAGGGAGCTGTCTGAGGTCCCTGAGCCGTTCCTAAGCTACTGGTTAGATCGATACGATGCGAAGCGCCCCGAAGACAAAAAAGATTATTCTTCAGAAGAGTATTTTCTGAAAGAGGCTGGTATCCATGCGCTCTACAGTCGGGTAGTTTGCATCGGGATGGGCTATTTCTCCAAGGTGTCTGGGGGAGCTACCTACGAGTGGAAGCAGGTAGTCATTAAGGATTTAGACGAACGGCAGCTCCTCGCGGACTTTCTCGAGAAATGGGTAAAATTTGCAGAGTACGCAACTAAGGGTTCTAAACCTGTCTATGCATCAATATCGTATGGCGTCTGTGGACATAACATTTTAGATTTTGATATTCCTTTTTTGGGGCGGCGGCTTTTGCTGCAAGGTTTCTCCGCAGAGCTGCCTAAATTTTGGTTTGAAGCGCAGAATGCTCAATCCTGGCAGTTGCGTGATCCGGCTGTCATTGATACCATGCTATTGTGGAACTTTACCTCTCGGCAAGGTCGGTATATCTCGTTGGAAATTCTCGCTGCGGCTTTGGGTTTGAATTTTACCAAGAGTTTGGATTATATTGCCATCCGAGAGGCTTTTCGCCAGTGGGAAGACACCAAAGACCCATCGGCTTTTGCCAACGTAGAGGAGTACTGCCTGCGTGATGTGCAAATCACTGCGGCCGTATTCCTAATCTTGCAAGGAAAAAACAATCTTATTCCTCTACTAAACCTATGAACCACCTGATTACCGAAAAAAGTGCTTATCTCCAGGCGCATGCCCATCAGCCCGTAGATTGGTATCCCTGGGGTGAAGACGCCTTCCAAAAAGCCTGGAAGGAAGATAAACCCATCCTAATTAGCATTGGGTACAATTCCTGCCACTGGTGCCATGTAATGGCTCGGGAATGCTTTGAGGATAGGGAAGTCGCCCGCGTGCTGAATACCCATTTCGTGTGCATTAAGGTCGATCGGGAGGAGCGCCCCGATGTGGATCAGCTCTACATGGACGCCGTGCTACTTTCTCGGAAGCAGGGGGGCTGGCCGCTGAACTGCTTTGCTCTGCCGGACGGGCGGCCTTTTTATGGGGTGACTTACCTTCCGAAAAAGCAATGGCTTGCCCTTTTAGAGCGAATAAGTACCCTTTACCGAGAAAAGCCCGAAGAGGTGCGCGAGATGGCCCGCCAGCTCAGCCAGGCCATGCAGCAGCTGGATACCGCCTTTCTGGAGGCTCTTGCCCCCCAGCCTGCGCGAGTCCAACTCCCTTGGGAAGAAGTCTTCAAGCTCCTCCTCCAGGACATAGATTGGGTTTGGGGCGGGGAGTGGAGTACGCAGAAGTTTCCTACGCCGAGTCGGTGGATTTTTTCGCTGCGAGCGGGTACCCTCCTCCATAAGCCTGAGCTGGTGCGGGCCACCCATCTGACCTTAGAAAAGATGGCCTTAGGCGCCATCTTTGACCCAATTGACGGGGGCTTCATGCGCTATGCCACTGACCGACTCTGGCGGGTGCCCCACTTTGAGAAAATGCTCTATGATAACGGCCTGCTCCTTGCCCTGTACAGCGAAGCTTACCGCCATATGCCCAACTCGCTCTACGAGACAGTGATTCGCAAAACGGCCGACTTTCTTTTGGAGCGGATGCGGCTGTCCGATGGACTTTTCGCAGCTTCGCTGAGTGCAGAAAGTGAAGGGCAAGAGGGACTGTACTATAGCTGGACTTACGAAGAGCTCCAAACCGCGCTTCCGGAGCCAGAGCTGGCCCAGGTATTTTTCGCTGCTCATCCCGTCTCTCATGAAGGTAACTGGCAAGACGGGCGCAATCTGCTGTATCGCGAGCTTGGGGATACTGAGCTTGCTCATCGCTTAGGGCTACCCATAGAAGAGGTTCTCCAGCGTTTGGCGGCGGCATATGCGCGCCTGGCGGAGGTGCGGCGTCGTCGTATCTCGCCCGACCGCGATGAAGCCGCTATCCTGGCCTGGAATAGTTATACGATACTTGGTCTCGTACAAGCATACAAAGCGCTAGGAGACCCTAAACATCTCTACGCAGCGCGAATGGCCGCCCACACGCTCTTAGAGGCGTATGGCTCAGAACTGCACCGCATCCATAAGGAAGATCGCTGGTATGGAGAGGCTTTTGCGGAGGATTATGCAGCCTTTACCTTAGCCCTTATCCATCTATACACCGTTACGGGTACAGATGAATACCTCTTGCAGGCAAACTCCCTTATGCAGAAAAGTCTTGAGCTTTTTTATGATCCGACCGAGAGGGTATTTTGCTTCACTGCGAAAAATCTTCGTTTTTACCCTACTCGGCGCAAGGATATTTTTGATACCAGTACACCTTCTTCCAATTCTCTTTTTGCAGAGGCCCTATGGTATCTTAGTCGGTATTTTCAGCTATCGGACTACGAGGAGAAAGTTCTATTTATTCTAAGTCGGCTACGGCGGCAGATGGCGGAGAATCCCACCTTAGCCGGGCACTTTTTGCAGGTAGCGCTACTGGAGGAATGTGCGCCTTTGGGGGTATTTTATCGGGGGTCGGATATTCGGCCGCTTTGGAGCCGGTACGAACCCGCTATCGGCTGGGTGGGGTATTTGCCCGAGCCAGAGACGCGTATCCCAGCCCTCATGAGTTATGCGAGTTATCCGTCGGAAAAGTGGTTTTTGTGCACCTACGGAGCCTGTCTGTCGCCCGTAGAGACTCCAGAGGAGCTTTGGGCGCTCGTAGAAGCTCAAAAAGCCACCTTACCCAAGCCTAGGATAGAAAGCAACTAATCGCGCAGCGGTACTTCGTACTGGATGCCGAGCTGCAGGCCTAAAAGCTGGTATCGTACAGGGCCTCGCTGCAAGTCATACAGAGGGGGGCTCTCTTCGCTGAGTCTGTACCCTTTTCGTTCTAGATCGCCGAAGGACCGTTCGTACGACAGCAGCCCCAGCACCCAGACTTGCGGGGCTATGCGTACCCGAAGGCCCCCTGCAAGATGAATCACAGGTACAGCTCGCCGATACATGCGATTTAGTAGGAGGCGGTCATTTGGATCTGTACTCTGATCTAGGTACCGAATCACTTGCTGGATAATCTGAGGGCTGGTTAGGCTGCCCGAAGCTAAGCTATCGCCTTGATAGACAAGTTCGGTTTGGGTGAGGAATGTAAAGCCCGGAGCTACACTAGCCCAGAGGCCCCAATTTTCCTGGGCGTACTGTGGCTGTACCGCAAGGCCGAGGCGTAGACTCTGCTGATTTACTTCGGCTCGGTAGGGGTCTGTATTTGCACCGATTCCGTAGAAGCGCTGGCCTACGCCTTGATAAGCAATCTCAAAACCCGTGCCTACATACGCAGACCAGCCCCAAGTGAAAAAGGCAGCGATTCCCGCTTTATGGGTGCGGTCAAAAGCGACGAGAGAAGACCCAGCGTCGGTAGGTGCGATCCACTGAGAGCGATTCAAGAGTAGGCGTGCCCCCATGCTTACAAAGCTCTGGGCAAAACCCAAAGTACAGAAAGCACCTATCCAGATCCACGCGCGCATGTACAAAGGTAAGTATTCTATGGGGCAGCTTTGGCTGAGGGGGGAGTTGTACTTTTGTGGGGATGGGGCGTTGGGAAGTGCCGGGGGGGATACCACAGCGGAGAGCTATCCAGCAAGCGGTTCGGGCCCTGAGAGCCGGCGAACCTATCTTATATCCCACCGACACCACGTATGCGATAGGCGGGCTCATTTCGCAAAAGTCCGCCTACGACCGGGTGTGCCAGATACGCGGCATTCGCCCCGAAAAGAGTCTTTTTTCGGTCCTTTTACCGAATGTTGCTGCTATTGGGCAGTATGCACTGGGCTTGGATACGCCAACCTACCGGCTTTTACGGCAATTGTGGCCAGGGCCTTATACGGTTATTTTGCGGCCAGGACCCGCTATTCCTCGGCATCTATGGTATCGGCGTACGGTAGGGTTTCGGATTTCTGATTTTCCCTTCCTGGTTGCGCTTTTAGCGGAGGTGCAAGAGCCCCTCTTGACCGCAGGGGTGCCTGAGGGTCAGTTTGAACGCTACGCAAAACAAGTTAGCGAAGCTTTTGATGCAGGCCCGCTGAGCTACGAGCGCACGACCGTGATAGACCTCAGCGAAGGCCTAGAGCACTTGCGCCTCTTGCGCATCGGATTGGGAAGCCTGGAGCCACTAGAGCCTTTTTTGGCGGAGTGACGGGCTCACTTTTTGCCAATGTCGTCTTTGCCCCAAAAATGTACTCGACTGGCTCCATTGAGATAAGGAGGCCCCGGTAGCTTCTCCAGAGACCAGCCTGAGCTTTTGCAGATTTTTTGTATCTCTCGGTAAAGCCTCATATCTCCGATGCCGTGAATGACAACTACCGATATGTAGCGTCTGCTTTCGCAAGCCCGCAGATACCTCTGTAGGGTAATGAGCTGGTAATCTAAGATAGCTTCCGGTGGAGCCTCTTTGAGCTCAGGGGCTAGCCGCTCTATATGCAGGTCTAGGGTATCGGGAGGTTTTCCCCTAGAAAAGTCTGGCAATGGGGGAGGTGCAGGAGGGGCAGCCAGCGGCAGCTTAGAAGCTACTGGGGGAGGAGTAGGTTCGGGTTCTAACTTCTGAGGGGTGTGCATACTTAGGCGGCTCTTATCTACCGTGAAGTACCAGAGTGCGAGCTCGGGGAAGGAGCCACTTTGTACAGGAAGCAGAAGCCGCTGCACAGCTAAGCGCCAAGGGAGTACATAGGGCTGCGTAGAAACTTCTATGGATTGGGCTTCTTGAGCAGCTGCTAGAAAGTACAGAAGGCGATGCCAAGTGGGGCCCTGTGCGATCCACAGGACATAGCATGCAGGAGCATCAAACCCATGGCGTATCTCTATCTGTGCCCTTGAGGGAGAGGTAGGGGCGAAAACCCAGACTTCGGTTTCTCGAGGACGAGCGGAGGGGGGAGATAGGGGGGCATTTGCGAACGTAGCCGGCGGGCGCTGCTCCTCAAATACAAGTTCGTCCAGTGCTACGACTCGCTCAAATCCATGTCTGCGGATGCATGCACTGTTATTTTCGTAATCTACAGAAAGGACCTCCACTATCTCGCTGGAATGCAGAAGCCGAGCCTTCTGCATAGCATAGCTAAGAATCTGACGCTTTCGCCAGCTTTCGGGCCTCTTTGTCTAAGAGAAGAAGGGCGGCCGGATCATTGCCTGCGTGAGACAGGCGGGCTATCCAAGTCTCCATTAGAGCCTCCTCTTCACGTTGCTCTCGGATATACCACCACAAAAACTCTTCTACATCAAATTCCCCTAGGTCTCGGGCTTTTTTGAGGAGGTTGTAGTAGGAGAGAGAGATTTTTTCCTCATACTCGCGTGCAGTTTGAAAGCAACTTAGAGGCGATTCATAATTTTTCGGAGGGATCTCAAGCGGCAAAGGATGAAAAGGAGCCCCTTTTTCCATTAGGTAATGGAAGAGACGCATGGCATGCTCCCCTTCCTCTTGCGACTGTTTGAGAAAAAATTCTCCAAATCCATCTAAGTCTTTCTCAAAAAAGTAGCTGGCGATTACGAGGTAAAAGTACTGGGCATACAGCTCGCGATTGAGCTGTTCATTGAGATTTTGGATGAGGTCCTTGGATAGCTGCATAGTTTTTAGGGTTTTATTTGGAGGTTGATGGTGGTCCAAGCGGAAGTAGGCTTTCCGTTATAGAGAGCGGGAGAGAAGCGCAGCTCTAGAAGCGGAGGCAGGAAGTACTCTTCGGTGAGTTTGGAGTCGGAGGTGCGCAAGACTTGGACTCGGCGTACAGCGCCAGCCTCCGTTACATACACTCGCAGTGAGAGCAAGACGGGTTTTTTTGGGGCGTAGCGCTGAGAGATCAGAATTTCTACACTGGAGAGATTCTTAGGTAAGGGATCCTCTTCTAAGAGCACGGCGGAATTGGGGGCAGGTACACCAGCGAGGTCTAAGAGAGTGTCCATCCAGGGCTCCTTTTTAGGGGGAGGTAGGGGTTTAGGAGGTTTCTGCGGCTGGGGAGTGGCCGACGCGTTGTCGTATGCTTTTGGGATAGGGCCAGAGAAGTTATCTTGGGCACTCAAGGTATCTTCTAGCTGCTCCACCAAACTCGGGCCGTCGGTTGGGGTAGAGTTTTGAGTGTCAGAGGTGGGAGAACACCCACTGAGGCTTTTTACCACGAGTAGACTCAAAAGCGCTACCGCGTATCGCTGCACTTGCGAGGTAGAGGGTACTGGAATGAGCCTCTTACTGATACATCTCAGCAGAGAGGACTCTTTCTGAGATACTTTGTTAGAGCTAGCTTCTTCCGAAGTAGATCTCCCCTCCAGAGCGACCCTTGAGGTTCCTCTGAAGGAATCTGAGCTGTATTCATTGCTCATCGGAGCTGGAAGTCAAAAGGAATCGTTACCCAAACTTTGATGGGCTTACCGGCCTGGATGCCTGGTGTAAATTCCAGGCTAGGAAGTTCTTTCTCTACGGCTTCGGTGAGCATTTTGTGGGGAGACTTGAGCACGATGTGCTTTTCGTACTTGCCATTCTTGCCGACGAGTACGCGTACGATGACCTTTCCTTGGATGCCAGCTTCTTTAGCGAGGGGAGGGTAGCCGATACGGCGCTTGATGTCGTCTATGTTGGTAGGTTGAGGTTCTTTTTCTACCGCTACGAAGGCCGTGGGGTCAGGGTCGTCTTCCTTTTCTACCACTTCTACTGGCTGTGTACCGGTGCCATCTATGTCGCCTATATCCGGAATGGCATTGGGATCCCCCTCTACATCTCTGGTACCGGGGTCTACTTTCATGAGGGTGTCAATGTTGGCGATGGTCTCTTCCTTTTTGGCTTCTTCTTCTTTCACAACCTGGGGAGGAACAAACTTGATTTGGGCCCTCTGCGGTGGAGGGGGGGGCTGTTCTACTGGGGGCGGCGGAGGCTCGTTCTTTTTATCAATAGGGGGAGGCTCCATGAGCTCTGTAACCACCGTCTTCTTTTTCTGGCGAGTGAGCCCCTCCAGCTTCGCCTCAATGTAAGCCTTCACAAAAGGTATCGCTATCCCTATCCCCACCGCAGATACCGCTATGATCAGAGCCCTGAGCGTGTGCTTGACATAGTTTTTCCGCAGCAAATAGGCCCCATACTCTCGGTTCCTGCGGGCGAAAAGCTTATCTTCCCAACTAAATGTAGTCGTGGTCATAAAACTCAGCTGGGATTGATGGATTTCTTATACTCTTCCACCAGATCTTTTTCCTCGGGAGTGATATCCACGAGGGCATACTTTTTCTGCTGGATAATCGCCATCTCATCTAAGATGTCCACGAAGTCTTTGTAGCGGGCTTCATCCAACATCTTTATGATGACAATCATTTCGTCCTTTCCGTGTCGGCTTTCTACCTCGCTTCGGCGCTCTAAGAGCACTTTTCGGATGCCGGTTTTGGGGGAGAAGTCTGTGGTTCTGAGCTCAGGTTTTTCTATACCTGTGTAGTAATACACTCTTTTAGCACCTACGAGAAGTGTGATGACCTTGGTTTCTGAGATTTTGGGAACCTCTACGTCTTCTTCTTTTTCAATTTTCGGGGGTACGACCACGGGCATGGTGTTTGGGGTAGACATGGTAGTAGTGAGCACGAAAAAAGTCAGTAGCAAAAACCCCAGATCCACCATGGGGGTCATGTCAATGCGGGGGCGCTTTTTGGGTTTTCGGCCTTTGCCTTGTTTTTTCCCTTTTTTGGGCGCGCCGCCATCTCCTCCTACTTCTGCTGCCATAGCTTGCTAAGATTTGGGTTGGGCTTCGAGAGTAGTAATTAGGTTGAAGCGATGCACTTTTTGATCTTTGAGCGTCTCAATCACGCGAGCAATCACCAGGTAGGGGGCTTCCTCGTCGGCCCGTATCGCGATACGCAGACGGGGATTGCTATAACGGGCAAATAGGAGCCAATCCTTGAGCTGGTTGTTGGTGCTATCTATGGGAATGGAGGCGCGCTTGTCAATGGCTTTTCTCTCCAGCTCGCCATAGGAAAGATAACTCTTGAGCTGTTCAAAGGGCACACCAACCTCGGCAAGGACAGAAAAAGTTCGCACTTCTTTCTCTGTAAACTCGTAGCCATAACGCTCCTTAATTTTTTCCAGGATAGAAAGACGCACATGCTTACTATCTACGCCAAAAAACACTCGCCCGTCCTTAGATACAGAGATCATGAGAATATCCTGCGCAGGTAAAGGGGTATCCGCTATGGAGGAGGGTAGTTGCACTTCCACTGCTTCTGGCGCGCGAAACTTCACCGTGAGCATGAAGAAGGTAATCAGCAGAAACGCCAAGTCCACCATAGGGGTCATGTCTATGGCGATGTTCTGCTTTTTGGATTTGAACTTAGCCATGGGGTTTAGGCTTTAGCCTGGAAGGTCTGCACGATAATATACCCTGCTTCATCGATCCGATAGGTAATGTCATCAATTCGGCTCGTGAAGTAGTTGTAAAGGACGGTGGCTATGGTAGAGGTGGTAATCCCGAGAGCTGTATTTACCAGTGCTTCGGAGATCCCGGTTGCCAAGGCGACTGCATCCGGCGCTCCTGAGGTAGCCAAAGCCGCAAAGGCCCGAATCATGCCTAGTACCGTCCCAATGAGACCAACCAGGGTAGCTATAGAGACGATGGTCGCAATAATGGTCATATGCTTCTCGAGCATGGGTAGTTCTAGAGCGAGGGATTCTTCCAGCGCCTTTTGGACGGAAGCAACTTTTTGGTCTTTATCTAGCTTTGTGTCGTCTTTGACTTGTCTGAGGCGGGTGAGCGTTTCGCGTACGACATTACCGACAGTGCCGCGCTGCTTATCGCAGAGGGCGATAGCTTCATCTATGCGGTCTTGCTCCACGAGATACTCTATTTGCTGCACGAAGGCCTCCATACTCATCTTACCTGAAGCCCTTCCTAAGGTAATAGCCCTTTCAATAGCCATGGTGATGGTTATGAGGAGCAGCCCAATAGCTAAAGGAACCAATACACCTCCCTTATAGGCGATACCGAGATAGTTTCCTTGTAGGGGGTTGTTTTTGGGGTCACCACCTTCAAAGTTACTGGGATTTCCAAGCACAAAGACGTAAAAAAGTATCCCTACTGTGATGCACACTACAATCACGATAGCGGCAAAGAATTCTCGCAGGGCAGCTCCACTGGAGCGAACTTGCGGCGCCGAGGCGCTCGGTGTAGTACTGGTCTGACTCATATCGCCGCAAATATAGGGCCTTTTGGAAAAA
The DNA here is from genome assembly GCA_937995505.1 of uncultured Bacteroidia bacterium. GTDB lineage: Bacteria > Bacteroidota > Bacteroidia > SpSt-205 > SpSt-205 > SpSt-205. The sequence continues at coordinate 14,504 of CALKJV010000223.1, forward strand.
GCAAATTTGGTATGCGGTCTATCCTGGCTCTCGGACATTGTGGATAAAGCTCTACCTTTGCGGCATGAGCCACAGACTCCGGGAAGTAGAGTACCTCATCAATGCCCCCTACCTTAAGAACGACTTACCTGATTTCCGCGCAGGAGATATTGTGCGGCTGCATCTCAAGATAGTAGAAGGTGGCCGGGAGCGGATTCAGGTTTTTGAAGGGATGGTCATCCAACGGCGGGGCTCGGGCTTGCGAGAGACTGTCACCGTGAGAAAGGTATCTGGTGGCATCGGCGTAGAACGGATAGTGCCTCTGCACTCGCCCTTCCTCGCTAAGTTAGAGGTTGTGCGTCAAAATAAGACTCGGAGAGCACGACTGTTTTACATGCGAGGTCGCTTGGGTAAAGCCCTGCGCCTCAAGCGCCGTGGTATGTAAAGGTTGGAAGGTAAATGTTGCGATATTTTTTAGGCTTCGGTTTAGCTATTGGGCTGAGAGCACAAGTTTTACCGTCAGAAGCACTTTACTTTCAAGGCAAGCTCAGTGCTTTCAGCAAAAAAGCACAGAGTAGTTATAGCCGAGCTATAAAGAGAGGTAGCTCCCAAGACCCCAATACGCTTGCAGCGGGGTTAGCTTATGCGCTGGCGCTAGGCGAGGCTCACCGATACGTAGAAGCTCGCGAGATGTTACAGCAGTTTGCCCCAGTCCTCCAGAATCCCGGGATTTCTCCTCAGCTACGGTTTTATTCTGCTTGGATACAGGGTAGGGTACTTCGGGGGAGAGGCCTCCTCACAGAGTCGGTTCAAGCCTTCCAGTCCGCAGCCTTGCAGGCTCAGACACCTTGGCAGCGCCTGCTGATAGGGGCAGAAAGCGTGGAAAACCTCCTTCTTCTCGGAAACGCGCTCCAAGCCGCAGATAGCTTACGATCCTTGGAGGTCCCCTCGCAATTTGAGGAACCGTACGGCAGCTATCTACGCGATCGCTTTGCGTATCTCAAGGCTTGGAAAGACTGGCAAAGAGGCGCATGGGACTCGCTTCCTCCTACTTTGGGGCGTACGATGCGTGGGCAGCATGCCGACGCTTACCAGGCAGAGTATGCGTACCTTTTAGCCCAGACGGCCTTTTTACAAGGAGAGGTAAATAAAGGCGTCCAGTACCTGAAAGTAAGCCAGCGATTTGCCAGAAAAACTGTCTATAAAGGTCAAGATCTCATCTTGCGGGCAGAAGCACAGCTTCTCGTGCAAGAGCTGTATCGCAGCGCTCGGGGCACTTATGGGCGTCGTGTGCAGCGGTTCAATCCCCTTCTCAAACTGCTGCGCGATCGCCGTACACCCTTTACCTATGCTACGGTAGATGCTCTCCAGCACTTGGTAGAAGCCGCTCGGATCACCGATAGAACCGCCTTAGCCGAAAATATACTCGGCCTATATATCCAGCAAGGGGAAGGGGTGCTTTCTAGCCGATTGCAGCGGGTTGCTTCTCGGCTGGCGCAAGCGCAATATCGGGCCACAATTTCGCTAAGCTATGCCAGTCAGGGGGTGCAGAAGCTCGGCTCTTTGCCCTTTGCCACCTTAGAGAAGGCCCAGAGTTTGACAGATTTGGGTCGGGCTGCCTTGCTTAACTATCGATATGCGCAAGCGGATACGGCTTTTTCTCAGGCAGCGGAAATACTAGCAGCCTTAGGCGAGCCAGAGGGTCCTCTTACTTTTTCTATTCGGGAAGCCTTAGCTTCCCGCTTCGTAGAGGCTGGGCAGTACGCACGCGCACAAAAGCTGCTTTTGCGCCAGCGGGCGACTTATGAACGGCTCTTGCCCACGCCGACCCGCAGCTTGCCCTATCTACGAATCCTGCTGTTGACTTCTGATCTCTCTCTGCGCTTAGCTGACCCGGCAGCCGCCGATACCCTCCTGCGCCGAGCAGAAAGGCCCATAGAAGCACTCCCTGTCGCCTTTCTCTCCGAGAAAATTGCTTTCTACGAGCTCAAGGGAGACTTGGCCCAAGCCCTTGGGCAGTTTCGGGACGCAGAACGGTCCTACTTAGAGGCGGTGCGGCTCCGCCAGCGCCAGCGTAAAGGTTCTAAATCTGCCCCAGCCGAAGAAAGCGGAAGCTTACTCCGCCTGGCTCTCTTGTATCAGCGCACCGGCCGTCTAAGCCGTGCAAAAGAGGTTTACCAAAAAATCACCACTATTTACCAAAACAGCCGCCGGGAAGACGCCGAAGTAGCGAAATATTACATTGGACTTACCGACTTTTATATTCTTGCTGGCGATTATCTCAAGGCCGAAGAGAGTGGGAAAAAAGCTCGGGAGCTTAATCGCACCTTGCAGGGATCTACTTCTCCTGCGTATGTAGAAGCCTTGCTCACCAGTGCTCGGGTTGAGGCGGCTTTGGGCCGATACGACAAGCAGCAAGCTCTGCTGCAGGAGGCTTTTGAAGCCCAGAAGCGCTTTTATGAAGGACGCCCTTCGCTCGCTGTAAGTCGTACGCTGTACTTACTTGCGGAGAACGCGCTTTCTCGCGGGCGGCTGGATTCGGCAAGCCTCTTTTTACAGCGGAGTGGGGAGGAGGCAGACCGCGCCCAAACGAGCGCCCCCTTAGAGTTTGCTGCCCTCTCGCTGGATATCGGGGGAGTATGGCTCGGGCTAGATAGCCTCGCCTATGCAGATAATCGCATCAGCGCAGCTAAGGCCGTACTAGATGAGCAGGTACCCCTGCGCCATCCTGATCGCATGCGGGCCTTCCTATACCAGGCTCGCCTCAAGCGGACTCGCGGCGAATACCTTGCTGCCCTCGCCGACTACAAACGCTGGCTCTCTCTCTGGACGAGCATTTACAGCCCAAATCATCCCGAGTATCCTTTTTACTTGGCAGAAATGGCAGAAGTACATTGGCTCGCTCGGGACTTTTCTGGTGCAAAGAGCAAGTTTGAGAAAGCCGCCTCTCTAATTATTTTTCAAGTAGATAGGCTTTTCAACGGTCTCAGCGAAACTGAAAAAACCCGTTACTGGGCCAGAGTGCGCCGCGTGCTGGAAGGGTATTATGCCTTCAGCTTTCTACAAGGATCCCCCTCCGCTAAAAAGAAAGCCTATGAAACATATCTGGCTACTAAGGCCCTCCTGCTCAGTGAAAGCGCCCAGCTGCGAGCTAAGCTCGCTTCAAGCCCCGATACGACCCTACAGCGAGTCTTCAAGGCCTGGCAAGACCAAAAAGAGTATGTAGTTCGCTTGTATAGCTATAGCCCCAATGATCTGAAAGAGCTGAACATCAATTTAGCCGAAGAGGAAAATCGCCTAAATGAGTTAGAGAAGCAGCTCACTCAGTATGTAGGAGACATACGCATGCAACGCCCTACTTGGCAAGCCTTGCGTAAAGCCTTGCCTAAGGGGGTCGCAGCGGTAGATTGGATTCGCTTACGACTCCCACAGATGCGTGACTCCGTTTTGTATGTCGCCGTCGTAACGACCCCAGAACTCAAAGACCCCCTTTATGTAACCTTGCCTAATGGACGGGCCTTGGAAGGCTATTACTTTTTCCGATATAGCCAAAGCATCCTAAACTTTGAAAGAGATACCACTTCTTACACTGCTTACTGGAAGCCGGTTCTAGAAAAGCTCCCTCCGACCACGGAACGGCTTTATGTATGCAGCGATGGAGTGTATTATCAGATTAATCCTTCTACGATTCCCCTACCCCAAGGGGGATATTTGGCAGATAAGTACCAGGTTATTCACTATACCCGTTTAGCTAGCCTGACTAAGCCGCCCAAACCCTTCCGGTATTTTGAAGGAAAAAAGGCTTTCCTTATAGCGGACCCTGATTATGCGCCTAATGTGGCTTCCGATAGCTTGTATGTGCCTCCTCTTCCGGGCACTGCTGAGGAGATACGGGCCATTCGGGATATTCTACAGAGTGAAGCGATTCTTCCTTATGTCCATACGCGGGGGGAAGCTTCTGAGCCGCTTCTGTATGAGGCGAACTCTCCATACATTTTGCACATTGCGACGCATGGGATATTCCTTCCGTATGATGAGCGCTTAGGGGAGCTGATAGGGGTTCAGAATGCGAGTGCTCTCGCCAATCCCCTCTTTCGGTCGGCTCTGCTTCTCGCCTCGGCTGGACGCACCCTGCTTTACGGATCCACGGATGTGTCCCAGGATGGGATCCTCAATGCGTATGAGCTCCTCGCCCTGCGCCTGCAAAACACCCAGTTAGTAGCCCTCTCTGCTTGTGAAACTGGCCTCGGCGAAGTGCAAAATGGCGAAGGGGTCTATGGCTTACAACGCGCTTTCCTCCTCGCCGGCGCCCGAAACCTCATTCTAAGCCTCTGGAAAGTAGACGATGAGGCTACGCGTGACTTTATGATCTGCTTCTACACCGAGTGGCTACGCAAAAAGCTCCCCTTAGAGGAGGCTTTCTGGAATACACAAAAAGCTATGCGCAGTGCCCGCAACGCTCCGTATTTTTGGGGGGCGTTTATTTTGGTTAAGCCTTAAGCCTATGCAGCTTCACATCACCGAAAGCGCCTCAGCAGAACTGCGTCGTCTGCTGACAGCGGACCCTACCGCAGTAGCTATTCGCATATCCGTAGAGGCTGGCGGCTGTGCCGGTCTTACCTACAAGCTCGCCCTGGCCTCCGAGATAGCCCCGAACGAAGCGCATCTGGTAATAGAGGGGGTACCTTTTTGTATCCCAAAAGCGCAAGCTTCTCTGCTGGATGGGCTTCAGCTGGATTGGCCTACGGGTTTAGCCGCTCGCGGATTCATCTTTTCCAATCCGCAAGCCAAAACTACCTGTGGGTGCGGTACTTCCTTTTCTGTGTGAAATTTTTGTACCTTTGCCCCCACTTATGCCGAGATTAGACCCGATAGGTCAGTATGAGCTGACCCAAATCTGGCCTGCAGACTTGTCGGCGCAGGAGTACGAGGAATATCTCAAAGAGTTCAATGCCTTCTTAGTAGAAAACCAGGCTGAAATTGTCAACCAGGAAATCTGGGGCCTGCGTCGTCTTGCTTATCCCATACGCAAGCGAGAAGCAGGATACTATACTTATACGGAGTTTCGGGCGCCTGCATCTTTCATTGCGCAGCTGCGTCGGTACTTACGGCTACGGTCCTATGTGCTACGAGAGCTTATCGTCAAGTTGGATAAGCATGCGATTGAATTTAACCGCCGCCGACAGGAAAAAGAAAAACAACCCCTTCAAACGCCTAACGAAGTATGACAGAAAAAGGTTTAGGTCCTGCTCCCTCTAATCCAGCTTTAGCCGTACTGTCTGGCGTACGGCAGCGCAAGAAGTTCTGCTTTTTCAAGAAGAGCGGCATAAAATACATAGACTATAAGGATCCTGATTTTCTCCTCAACTTCATCAACGAGCAAGGTAAGATTCTCCCTCGGCGTATCACAGGTATTAGCTGGAAGTATCAAAAGCAGCTTGCGCGGGCTATCAAACGCGCCCGACACCTTGCGCTTCTACCCTTCGTAGCCGATAATCTCAAATAACCTATGGCCAGCCGAAGCATAGAAGTCATCCTCAAAGCCGAAATAGAAGGGCTCGGGCATAAGTATGATGTAGTTCGTGTGCGTCCTGGCTATGCGTGGAACTACCTTGTGCCCAAAGGCCTGGCTGAGATTGCTACCGAAGGGGCTAAACGGCATCTCCAGGCCCACCTGCGCCAAATCGCCCATAAGCTCCAGCAAGAAAAAGCCGCAGCCGGTCAGCTGGCGGCCCAACTGAGCCAGCTCCATCTGGAGCTACACCTCCTTGCCAGTAAGGAAGGTAAGCTTTTCGGAGCGGTAACCCCCCAGCAGATTGTTGCAGTCTTAGCGGAAAAGGGATTTGTCGTTGAGCGCAGACAAGTGGTCTTCCCTGTGCCTGTGCGTACATTGGGCACTTACGAGGTACAGATTCGCTTGCACCGAGACATCACAGCTACTTTTTCCCTCACAGTTCTACCGGAAGAGGAAGAGTAACCTTAGGTTCGCCGCCCTGCCCATTTGCGGAGCTGACGAAGCGCCACCTGGAAATGGTCGGGCAGCTCCGCTTCACACGTAATGGGGTACCCCTCTAAAGGGTGCATAAACCGCAAATACCCTGCATGTAAGAAGATAACTTCTGACCCGTGTAGCGGTCGCTCTTCACCTTGCCGAGGAGGCTTGTAGCGAGGGTGAAAGCGGGAAAGGTACAGGGGCTCACCGCCATATAGCTTGTCTCCCACAATAGGGAAGCCGTAGTACGACAAATGTAAGCGTACTTGGTGTATTCGGCCCGTCGCAGGCACACAAACTACAAGGCTGTATCCTCTGTATCTCTCTAGGGTATGGGCGAAAGTAAGGGCTGGCTTTCCTTGAAAGGGGTCCACCCGGGGTGGATTTGCGCGTAAGGGCGCTGTTAGCTCTGCTTCCACAAAGTCCGCTTCTCCCTGCACCAGGGCCCAATATTTTTTCTCAACCTGGTGTTGAGAGAATTGCGCATACAGCTTGCGGAAGGCTCCTGGATTCCAGCTCACCGTGAGCAAACCCGAGGTAGGCTTATCCAGGCGATGCAGGAGGTTAGCTTCGGGATGCAGATGCTGGCGTACCCAGCTCAAAACCGTTATTTCGGTATTTCCTCCTCGCTCAGGCAGGCTAGGTATCCCTGCTGGCTTGACTATCACCGCCAGACTGGGGTCCTGGTATACTAGCTGCATCGTGAAACTTTTTCTGCCAGTGGCTAAGCAGCTTAAGGAAGCGCTCCCGGTCCGCTCGTACGAGTAGAGGCAGTGCAAACTGCGTCACCAGAAAAACAGCAGATACTACCTCTTGGATCTGCTGGAGAGATTGGGCGGTATGGGGATCCCGCTGAACATCCGCACGCTGTGTCAGCTCCGCTAAAAGGTCGCCGATGGGAACCACTTCCCGTTCAAAGCGCTTACGAATAATCTGGGAAGCAATCACCCAAATATCCCTTTCGGCTGTGTAAAGGGCTCTGCGGCTGCTGGGTATTTCTATTTTGTGAATGAGGCCCCACTCTATGAGCTTGCGGAGATTAATACTGACATTACCGCGACTGATTTGCAGGGTTTCTAAAATAGTGTCGCTATCTAAAGGGTCTGGGTAAACATACAGGAGGGCAAAGATCTGCGCCATGGTGGGTCCCACTCCCCAAGAGTAGGCGAGGCGTCCCCAGACAGCAATGAGCTGCCGCTGGCTCTCTGTGAGCTGTATCGCAGATGAGGCGTACATTTGCTAAGGTGTCGGTACAAAGTTACGCAAAATTAATCCTGATTGCACTGCTAGTGGGCTGTCGCACGGATGTAGATCTCGTGGCTCCAGAGGCACGTGAGCGCGTGGTGGTGTATGGGATTTTGCGCACAGACCGAGATACGCAGTTTATTCGGATAGGGCGTCTCTTTGTCACGAGAGAAGATGCAGCGGCGTATGCCGCACGCACCGACCTGAGCTTGCAAGCCCAGGTAATCCTTACCGACGGTCAGACCGAATGGGTCGCTACGCCGGAGACGGTGCTCAAGGTGCCAAATGAGCCTTTTTTCCCTGTACAAGTGGTGTACCGAATAGCCATGCGCCCTGTCCCTCGTACCTTGTATCGGCTGCGGGTTTCTGTTCCGGAAAATCCTGCCCTGAATGTCTCTTCAGCGGTATTAGTGCCTTCGCCCCCCTATATAGCCCGGCCTGAGAGTATACTATCTCTCGGAGGGCAGCCGGCTTATCCTAGCTTGGACCTCACTAAGCGGTATGTGATCCAATTTTACCCGCAGTTTGATATACAGCTTCCCTCGCTAGCGGGGGGATACGAACTAACCTTCCGCTTTTCTTACCAGGAAGTAATCGGTAGCGATACCTTTCCCCGAGAGCTGGTGATTGGTCCTCGGCGCTTGCCCGCACAAGGTTCAGCGGTTCAGACCTATACGCTGCAGGAAAAAGAGCTCCTCCGTACGGCCTATGCCAACCTTAGCCATCCCTCAGCTCGTTACCTCTATGATAATCGGCCGCTGGGTCGAGCCTGGAGCCTTTGGCTTACTGCCTTAGATACCGCCCTCTACAACTACCTCCGTATCAATGATCCTGCGACCACCGACTTTACCACCGTGAAGCCAGAGTATACCAACATCCAAAACGGCCTCGGCATTTTTGGGGCAGCGGCGATGTCTTACCGATACTTTCGGATAGATAGCTGCTCCGAGTATCTTTTGCGCCTCAATGAAGCCCCAGCTCCTACTACCCCCTGCAGCTTAGAGTAATGCAGCTTCGGTGGGTTGCACTGACCATTAGCCTGCTG
>CALKJV010000224.1 GCA_937995505.1 uncultured Bacteroidia bacterium
CTATGCGCAGGTAGGGGGCCTCGCTCCCAATCGCCTTTCTGAGCGCGATCGCCCCCTCTTTGAGCGTTACCTTCAGAGCTTACCCCCCGCCGAAGCCAAACTCTACCACAACGCCCGCCTGCGCAATGTACTCAACTTCCACGCCGAGTGGCTTTTCAGTAAGCTAGATAAACTGTACGAAGCTCGCTACGGCGAGCCCCTCCCGCTAGAACTGCTCCAGCGCATAACTGAAGGCCTTTTCGTTTCTCTAACCCGCATAGACGAGGGGAGGGCCGTACGATCTCGCCTCTCTGTACAAGACATTGCGGATATACTTGGCTTAGAGACGCCAGAGCTGGTAGTGCGGGTTTCAGCGCTGTATCGGGACCTGTCGGTGAGCTTTTTGCAGCCAGCGCTTGCCCCAAGCCAACCTCCTGACTTAAGCCCTACCGACACCCTCACCGTCTCTCACGAAGCCCTCATCCGAAACTGGGATCGCCTCATCCGCCTCGCTGAAAAAGAATCCGAAAGCGTGCGCATCTTCCGAGAGCTCAAGTTTCAAGTGCAGCGCTGGCTAGAAGCTAAGCAAAGCCCTAAGCTACTGCTCAGTGGGGGGGCGTACCAGTATTTCTCGGACTGGTACTATGGCTTTCAGCCGCGGCCGGCCTGGATGCGGCGTTATCTCCTGCCCGAGGAGCTTGTTCCTGAAGTAGAGCCTATCACCCAGGCGATAGCGCTGCGGGATGCGATTGAGCTGTATCTCGCCCGCAGCAAGGCTCGCATAGAGCGCAATCGCCGCCTCCTTCTCCTTGCGTTGGGAATAATCAGCTTACTTTTCCTGCTGAGTCTGGTAGCTCTGTACTATGCCCAGCAGCAGCGGATGCTTGCGGAGCGCAACGCAGCGGAAGCTCGGCGCCAAGCTCAGATTGCCCAGCAGCAGCGGGCCTTAGCCGAACGCAACGCCGAAGAAGCTCGTCTCCAGCAGCTGCGCGCCGAGCGTGAGCGGCTTATCGCCCTCCAGCAGAAGCTCCTGGCCGAAAATGCCCTCCGTATTGCTCAGGTCGAGCGCACGAATGCCGAACGCCAGCGCCAAATCGCCGAAAACCAGCGCCGAATCGCCGAGATAGAGCGCGAAAAGGCACTCATACAGCAGCGCATCGCCGAAAATCAAACCCGCCTCGCCGAAGCCTCCCGCATCAACGCCGAATACAACCAAGCCCAAGCGGAGTACCAAACCCTCTTAGCTTTGCAGCAGCGTAATCGCGCTTTGGTACTTCAATCGCTTTTCTTGGCGGCACTCTCGGAGGAGCAGACCCGCAAAGGCAAACCCGAAATCGCTGCTCGCCTCGCCATGGAAGCCCTCCCGCGTCACATCGGAGACCCCACCGAACGCCCCTATGTGGAAGAAGCCGAAGCCGCCCTGTACTTTGCCCTCCACGCCTTAAGCTTCCCTAAGCCGCCCAAGCAGCTCATCGGCCATAAGAACCGCGTCATCTATGCGGTCTTTAGCCCGGATGGCAAGCAGCTGGCTACCGCTAGCTGGGATAAAACGATTCGGATTTGGGATGTAGGCAGTGGCACTTCCCGAGAAGTGCTGCGGGGGCATACCCACATCGTGGAAAAAGTCTACTTCTCCGAAGACCTGCGCTATCTCGTCTCCCTGGCAGAAGATTTCTCTGCACGGGTCTGGGACCTCAAAAGTGGCCTGAGCGTAGCTCGTCTGTGGGGTCACCGAGATAACCTCACCCACATAGCCTTATCGGCAGATGCTTCGGTGATTCTCACTACCTCCCTGGATAAGACGGCGCGTCTGTGGCGGGGGCCCTCTGGAGAGCCTGTACAGTCTTTCACGCTTGATAGCGAGGGCCTGTCTGGCGCCCTCATCCGAAATGGAAAAAGCGCTGCCATAGGGAGCCGCTTTGGTACGTTGTACCTATGGAGGGGGCAAAACGGGCAGATGCTACGGGTGCAGGCGCACGAAGGGGCGCTTTCCCAAATTCTTTTGAGCCCGGACGAGCGGCTTATCTTGACTCTCGGGGAAGAGGGCACGGCGGCTATCTGGGATTGGGAAGGTAAGCTTGTAGCCCGCCTCAAAGGGCATTCGGGCGCAGTGCGGGCTGCTTCTTTCAGTCCGAATGGCGATAAAGTAGTTACCGCCGCAGCGGATTCTACGCTGCGGGTTTGGCAGGTCGCTACCGGCGCCCTCTTACATACCCTCACTGGGCATAAAGGCGTGCCCTACGCCGTGCAATGGAGCCCTTCGGGTTTACATATTCTTTCTATCGGCACGGACCAGCGTGCGCTTCTGTGGAGCGGTCGTACTTTCCTCCGCTTGGCGGAGTACGGCTTTCCGCTGCATATCACCTTCCGTCCCGCCTTTGATCCCGAAGGCAAAAGTTTAGCTGTGCCTGGCCCGCGCGGTTCTGTGCAGTTGTATCCCCTCCTCCCTGACTATCAAGCCCTCATTGACCTATCGTACGAAAGAGGGATTCGGGATCTAACCTCCGCAGAGAAGCGCCGCTTCTTTTTAGAAGATCCGCGCATCACGGGAGAGCTTCCCCCAGCGAAAAAAGTGCCCAAGGCTCGCATTCACACCGTACAGCCGGGCGAAACGCTCACCCGCATCGCTGCCCAATACGGCATCTCAGTTGAGCAGCTGCGTACCCTCAATCGCCTCTCTTCAGATGAGATCCAAGCGGGGGATAGCCTCATCATCACCTACACGGAGTGAGAGGATTTTACAGAACCTGAGGCGGCGTTTGAGCAGTTTCCTTCGATTGCGGTCTATAAGTAGGAGAGGGAGATGCGCTTTACGGTAGTTTTTTATGACTTCCGTCGCACAAAGGCGGATTTTGAGAATGTTTACAGCCGCAGAGCCAGACTTTTTTATCGGCTTCCAGGACGAGCTTGATGGGGGTGAGTCCGGTGCCTTTATGGCTTCCGTCGCAGAAGGGCTGCTTCTGGCTGCGGCCGCAGGCACACCACCAGTACGTTCCTGCTTCTAAGGAGAGGCCGTAAGGAGCTTTTTGCGGGATTTCAGGCTGCATGAGCTAAAGGTAGGGAGTTTTATGCAACGATGCTCGGCTTACTCTCTCTGTGTGCCGAAGGTGGGACTCGAACCCACACGGGAAACCCCACACGCCCCTGAAACGTGCGCGTCTACCAATTCCGCCACTTCGGCTAAGCGGAGGCAAAGGTACGATTTTTCTCTAGAAATTGCTTTACGAAGCTTTCCAGCTCGGTGGCGAGAGGTTCTAAGGGGCGGTTTTCGGCAAGATCCCAGTGGGCTTGGATACGCATGAGGTGCGCACGATGCGCAAAAACTTCCATTCCACAATAGCTTAAGATAGCGCTTAGGTGGTCTAAGCCGCGTAGGTTTCCAAATCGGCCATCAGAAACGCCTACTAAGCCTGCACGGCGTTTACGGAGTACTTCCCGCGGTAGGGCGTCAATGAATACTTTTGTAAGGCCTGGAAAGCTGCCATTGTATTCGGGTACGATCCAAATCCAAGCTGGACACTGCTGGAGAACTTCTATCCAGGCTGCAAACGCTGCCGAACGCGCCCCAAATAAGTCCGATACGAGAAAGTCTGTCGGTAGCCTCTGAAAGTCTAAGATATGGGAGGCCTCTCGTAAGGCTTCTAATCGCTGAGCTAGGTATTCAGCTACCCGTAGGGTATAACTCCCTGGGCGATGGGTGCCGGATAGAAGGGCTATGGGCATAGCCAAACAAACAAAAAACCTTTTCTACCTTTGCTCCGTGCGCGTAGGGATTGTAGCTGGCGTCCTTCTGGTATTGGTTTCCATCGTAGCTGGCGTTCTGTACTGGCAGCTACGTAAGGTCCAGCGCCAAAATGTAGAGCTCACAGAAGAAAAAATAGACTTAGAAGAAGACCTACGGGAGTTAGATGCGCGTGTATTGTCGCTGCAGCAGGAGTTGGAGCGCAAGGATGTAGAGCTTTCGGAAAAGACCCGTCAGGTGGAGGAGCTGTCTAAGCAGCTCCAAGATGCGCGCAGTCGCATTCGTCGCTACGAGGAGCAGGGTAAAATCTCAGCCCGACAAGCCGAAGAGATGCGCTATAAAACCGAACAGATGGCCTACTACATCCAGAAATACCAGGAGCGCATCCGGGAGCTAGAGGAAGAGAATCAGTCCCTGCGTGCAAAAGCTACCGAACTAGAGCGCCGAATCCAGGAAAAAGAAACCCAAACTCGCCAGGTACAAGCTGAGAAAGAACAGCTGGAGGTCAAGGTACGAGCCGCTTCGTATCTCAAAGCTATCCAGTTTCGCTTTGCGACTGTGAAGGAAAATGGTAAAGAGGACTGGGATACAGAGTTTCGGGCGCGGCGCATCCACCGCCTCAAAGTGTGCTTTGTGGTATTAGAAAACGAAGTCGCTGAGCCGGGCCAACGCATCGCTTATGTGGTTATCTCTGATCCTACGGGAAAAGTACTTACAAACTTTTCGGCAAGTAGCGGCTATTTCACGGTAATGGATACCGAGCAGCCTTTCTCTGCGAAAGCTCCCTTCAACTATACCCGAGATCGACAAGAGGTTTGTGCGCTTTATGATCGGCCCGCTGACCAAGAGCTTTCCAAAGGGAATTATGTGGTTTCGGTTTTTTGTGAGGGGGTAGAGATCGGGCGGGGGCAGTTTCAGGTGAAATGAGTGCCCTTTTAGCGGAGCCTATCATAGAGGCGCTACGCGCAGAAGCTTCTTCGGAGCTCCTGGTAGTCACAGCAGATCCTTTTTTTGCACAGGCTTTGCAGGCGGAGGGGGGCTCTTTCCGCTGTGTAGATGTTTTTACGTGGGCCTCTGAATATGTGGGCGTTCCCAAGCCCACGGCGATTGACTTGTATGAAGCGTACAAAAAGGCGCTGAAGCAGGTAGGTCCTGAGATAGAAGGGGATATCTTGGAGACCTGGGAAGCCGCACAGCGCTTGGCCCGAGATTGGGAAGAGGTGTACTTAGGTACGCTCCGCTTCTCCGATGCCGAGAAGTACTGGAAAGCCTTAGCCGAAAGTCGCCAGCTACAAGAATTTTTTCAGCTGTATCCCAAGGGGCAAGAGCCTGCTTGGCTGAGCCTTTTGCCTTTACCGCATCGGCGTAGCCCCTACTTGGGAGATTTCTGGAAAAAGCTGCAGGAATTTTTAGAGGCTTATCAACGGCATCTCCGGCATCATAAAAAAGCTTTTTCAGAAAAGGCGCTCCAGCGTATCTACGAAGGCTTAGCCGAAAAAAGATACAAAAAAGACCTACCACCGGTCTTTTTTGTGCATCTGTATGCGTCCTATCCTGTCATGGAGGCGATATTGAAGGAGGCTCCTACGGTTGGATGGACTGTGGGGGGGTGGGAGGTTCAGCCCCTGCAGGACACCCTGCCGGAGATATGGGCGGGATATCCTTTGCCTTCCGTCGCGGCCACTGCGCCTACCTCGTCTCGTCCTATAACTATCCACTTACGCCCTACACTGGTGGAAGTGCTGACGGATGCAGCTGAAGCTATAAAAGACTACCTGCACCAGCACCCTGAAGCTAAGCTCGCTATCTGGTGCGAAGGAGAAGCAGCTACCTTGCTTCGGTATTTTTTACAGCAGGTGGACTCGGCCTTAGAGCCGCAGCTTTCTCCCGCAGAGGGCACCTTGTGGGAAACTACCCAGTTAGGGGCTGCCCTCCAGTCTTTTCTGCTTCAGGGCCTGCGAAAGGGCTGGCCGCACTGGCCCAAAATAGAAGAGCTTATCCCCCAGGCAACCGAGAGTAGCCCGGCTGAGAAGTATGCGCGCAGCCTTTACGACCTGGTGCAGCGAGATGGCAAGGCTACAGATTCTACCGCTTGGCAGCTGCTTTTCTCGCTACTGCAGCGGGAAAGTCCCCTTGCGGAAGGAGCCTTTGGGAAGCAAGTACGGGCCTATATCGGGCGTCTCTCTCAGCTTGCCGGAGGGCAGTATGATGCGCTCTTTTTGGTGGCGCCGCCCGCAGAGCCCCTCGGCAGCTGGGAACGCCCCAGCTTTTGGCTTCCTTCCCTGCGAAATCAGTTTTTCCCCAGAGCGAAACACCATCAGCTTTGCTGGCGCCTCATGAGTATTCTCTTATGGGGAAGCCGGGAAATCTTTCTTTGGCGCCAGAGCGCCCAAGAGTACCAGACCCCCATAGAAGAGCTTCTGCGTCATGCAGAGCCGCTGGGGTTGGGTAAGGCCTTCTGTATGAGACCAGGTTTACCTGCGCCCTCTTTTAGCTTGCCCCAGCCCACTCCGCTTGAAATGGCACCAAGCGCGCCCTCCCCTCCATCTTTTCTATCCCCTTCTGCGGTTTCTCAACTTTTTGTCTGTCCGCGGCGCTTTTACTGGCAGCAGCAGCTTTCTGACCTCCCCCCTACCGATGCGGTCCAGTTAGGAAGGTACCTTCATACGCTGGTAGAAACCACCTTTCAACGAAAACAAGGCAAACCCTTACCCTTGCGCCGATTGGGGTATATTCTCTCTTGGCGGCGCTGGTACTACCGCTTAGGGCGGATCCACCGCTATCCAGAGCGCGGAAAAGAACCTCTGCGCTGGGAACGCAAGTACCGCTTTCTACGGGCTTTCTTAGCCCGAAGCACAGAGGCTGTAGGCAGCGGGCTTTACAACCTCTTACAGGGAGACTCCGCGCAAATAGCATCTCCTCAACGAATCCCCCTGCGGATTTGGGCGAAAGCTCCAGGACGCTACCGCTTCCGAAGTGAAGTTCCTGTGAGAAGCATTGTGGGGAGCGTTCCTGTGACAGGGCGCATGGACCTTCTCATAGAGACTCTACCTTTCTCTAACGCAGAGCCGGCAAAGCGAATTCTCGTAGATTTCAAGCCTTCGGTGCGGGAGCTGCCCTCTACTCCACAGTTTCTCGAGGAGATGACTCTAGACTGGGAAGCCCAGCAGAGGGGGTTCTCTTCTCCGAAAGGCTTCTTAGCGGAGGCGTTTCAGCTGCTGAGCTATGCCTATTTTTTGCAGCAAGGAGGCGAACGCTTAGATCAAGCGGCTCTTATCTCGCTCTGGTGGCGTCCTAAGCCGAAGCGCTCTGCCTTTTCCCTGCCTACTCCTACGGCTGATCCCAAGCTGCCCGTCCTCCTTCAGGTTTATGACGCTCAAGTATTGGAGGGGGCTGCTGGGTCCTTGGAGCGGATTTGGCAGCAGTTGGCTCTCAAGATCCCCGAGACCTTGCCTAAGGGTACTTCTGAGTTCCCGCAAACCGCCGACCATAACCTCTGCGGTTCCTGTTCGTATGCCCTTTTATGCGATCGTCTGAGCTCCTACTCGTGAGAGTTTTTTCGCCTCGCCGTGCAGGGATAGGGCACATAGCGCTCTTAGGGCAAACCCTCCTCATTTGCGGGGGCTATGTGGTCGGCCGAGAAGCTGCCCAGCGGTTTGACCCCCTTCTTCTTACAGGACTGCGAGCGTGGGGGAGTGCCTTAGTGTACCTTGCCCTCTGGCCCCTCTTGTATCGTGCCCGTCAAATACCCTACCGCTGGTCGGAAATAGCCCCCCACTGGAAAAAACGCCTATGGATCCTCGCCCTCATAGGCATATTTTTCAACCAGCTGCTTTTTAATTGGGGCTTACGCTATACGACAGCTGCTACCAC
>CALKJV010000225.1 GCA_937995505.1 uncultured Bacteroidia bacterium
GCTCCTGGGGTAGAGCGCGCCTGCCTCATTAGCCCACCGAATCTGTATGGCTTTTTGCTGCTGCGAGAGGCGGGCCTTCGCCCAGCAGGGCAGCAGCCCGATGCATCCGACCAGCTTCTGTGGGAGCTAGCGCCCGGCCGCACCTTCTGCACACGCCTAAAAGTCGGCATGGACCTGATGACGCTGTATGAGCTTTTCGGGCGAAAAGACTACGGCGAGGACTTCTCAGGGCAGACGGTCGTAGATGTAGGCGCCTATAACGGCGATTCTGCGGTGTACTTTGCGCTGCAGGGAGCTAAGCGCGTGATTGCACTAGAGCCGTACCCGCCGAGCTTCGCCCTGGCTCAGGAGAATATCCAACGGATGGGCCTTGCAGATCGGATAAATTTGGTAGCTGCAGCCTTGGGCCCCGAATCAGGCCGGGCCCAATTCCAGGTAGCGCCTGCTGAGCCAGATGCCAATAGCCTCCAACCGCCCAACACACCCTTGCAGAAGCTCATTGCCTATACCGAGACAGTGGAGGTGCCTGTGCTTTCGCTGTCTGAGCTTAGACAGAAATTCGGCTTGGAAGAGATAGACTTTCTCAAGCTGGACTGTGAAGGGTGTGAGTTTGCGCTCATAGAGAAGCTGCCGCTGGAGGAGCTGCGGCGGGTGCGAGTTTGGCACATTGAGTATCATGCGCGACCAGAACCGCTTATTCGGCGCCTTAGTGAGGCAGGATTTGCAGTAGAGAAACGGCTAGATCGGGGCGTTTTGGGCTACTTGCTGGCTCGGCGACGAGAAGTCTAAAATCCACACAGTCACATCGTCTAACTGCGGGAAGTCTGCCCGAAACCTCTCCCATTGGGACTGGAGCTCTCGGAGGGTTTCTTGAGGGGGGAGGTGGGCGGTGGCTTCTAAGGCGGCCTTCCAGGCCTTGCGCCCCCATTTTTTGCGGGCAGGGCTCATCTGGTCCCGGGCCCCATCACTGGCTAAAATCAATCTCCCTTCCAAAGGGAGGGTATGAAGGGTCCAAGAGAGATTTTGCGCTGTAAAGCGAGCGTCGCCTAACCCTGGTCCGGATTCAGGCAGCTCTTGGAGCTTGCTATTAGGAGGGATCCACCAGCTTGGCGATCCGGCCCCCACGAGAGAGATCTGCTGGGCTCGGCTGTCAATAAGCACAAAAGAACCCTCCATCCCGTCATATACGCCGTGTTCGCGCTCTGCGTGAAGGAACCGCAAGTAGCTTTCATGAAGGTATCGGGCAAGCTGGGGTAGGTGGAGAGGGCCTTCATTTTCCAGGGCGCGCTCTAAGAGGGCTACCGAGAGCACAGTCATAAAGCCACCTGGGGCGCCGTGCCCCGTGCAGTCGCCGAGCACTACGAGGTACTGGTCATTTCCTAAGGGGCGCAGCCAGTAAAAGTCGCCGCCTACTTCGCTCTGCGGCTGATACCACAGGGCCTGCGGGAAAGGAAGGCTCCTCAAGCTCGCCTCATCGGGTAGGATAGCCTGCTGAATGCGCTTGGCGTAGCGAAGGCTTTTGCGCAGCTCCTCGTGCTGCTCAGAAATAATGGCGTGGGAATGTTCTAGTTCGGCTTTCTGCTGAGCGATGAGGTCGCGCTGGGCGCGCACCCGTCGGTACAGCTGCAGAAGCCACATCCCACCCCCAGCAAGGAGTAAGGCGAGTACCGCAAAAAACCCTATCCACAGCCGTTGTCGCCGCTGCTTTTCCTCAGCTAGGAGCTGCTGCCGCAGCATCTCTCGCTGGAGCTTCTCTTCCTGCTGCAGCCACTCGTACTGGTAGCGAGATTCTATGGCTTTCTGTTGGGCTCGGCGGTTGACGATGCTGTCGCGCAGGGCTAAGTAGCGCTGGTGGTACTGGTAAGCCTTAGCATAATCCCCGAGGCGTGCATACAAGACATGGGCATCCTGGTAAAAGTTTAGCAGGGCATCCGTATCGTAGACAGAGGCAGAGTCCAGGAGGGCCTGGCTCTTTGTAACCCAGAAAAGTCCCTTTTGGAGCGCGCCTTGTCGGTGGAGGGGGCGTTCCGATAGGTTCTGATAAAATCCCACCCATGCGCGATAGGCCTTGAAGCGTTCGGTGGGGGAAAGGGCTTCGCGCAGCCGCAAGCTAATCTGAAGGTAATGGGCCGCACTATCCCAATTGCCCTTCTGGATATGGATAGTGGCGAGGTTAGAGGCGGCGGTGGCTTGGGCTACAGGGTTTCGGATAGAGGCGGCCGTGAGATAGGCTTGCCGGTAGTAGTAGGCGGCTGAGTCGCGCTGCCCCGCAATGTGATACAGGCGCCCGAGGTTAGAGAAGGTATTTGGAAGGTTAGAGGAATCGCGCAGCGCTAAGCGGATAGCTAAGGCTTCTCGGGCGTACTTCTGGGCGTAGTCATAGAGGCGTTGGGTTTCGTACAAGACAGCTAAGTTATTGAGGGCAAAGGCCCGCAAGCGCTCATCGCCTAGCTCAGTAGCCAGGAGCAGTGCGCGATGGTAGTAGGCAGCCGCAGAGTCGTGCAAGCCAATTTCTGAGAAAAGCCCCCCTAGGTTATTGTAAGTGTAGAAGAGCAGGCGGTTATTGCCTTGGCTTTGGGCGAGCTGGGCGACCTCTTTGTGGGCGTTGAGGGCAGCGACAATCTGCCCCTGCTGGTGAAGGTAGTAGGCTAAGTTGCCTTTGGTCTCGGCAGCTTTGGCGTAGTGACCGTGGGAATACAAAATCCGATAAGCGGAATCGCACCAGAAAAGCGCAGAGTCTATGCGCCCCCGATAAGCTAACCCATACGCAAGCAGGTCCAAGGCTTGTCCTAGCTGTAAGGTCCTGAGGGAGTCTCTGCCTGCGGAAGGGCTACTTTGGAGAAGCTGCAGGGCGCGGCGGGCCAGAGGCTCTACCTGATGGTCGGGGGCTTCCTCGGCTGCAGCGAGTAGGCGGATTAGCTCAGCCTCTGGGCTCTGCTGAGCCCACAGCACGCCCCCTAAAACCCATAGGAAAAGCCGACGAATCAAGGATTCGGGCAACTTTTTTGGAC
>CALKJV010000226.1 GCA_937995505.1 uncultured Bacteroidia bacterium
GCAGGCGTCGTGAGCTGCAGCGTGAGAGAGACTCGCCGCTCCTCTGCATTCCACGCTAAGCCCTTCACCATGCCTGCCTCTACAATGTCACGCTTTAAGTCGGGGTCAATGACGGAGCGGAGCTGCGCATACAATCGAGCCTCTAAGTCTGCCATGCGGAGGTTAACCTTAATCTTCGTCGTCCTCGTCCTTTGCTTTGCGCTTAGCTTTTTTGGAGGGTTTGCCAGAGGGTTCGGAGGCGGGCTTGGTTTCAGTCTGCGGGGCCTCGGATTTTGCTTTCTTAGACTTGCGCTCTTTTTTGGGCTCTCCTTGTGGGGCTGCTGGCTGCGGGGCAGTATCAGCATCAGATTTTTTAGCCTTACGTTCTTTCTTGGGCTTTTCTTGCGGAGCCGCAGGTATAGGAGAAGCAGCTGACTCCGATTTAGGCTTTACATAACCGACGCCCAACGAAAAGCGCAGGTACCCTCCACTGAGCTGGGCATCGTTTACGCCTGTGGGCGCGGGCCCTTCTGAGGCACTCCACTTCCCTTTAGAGGGCGCAAAGACCGCCCCTAAGTCAGCCCCCCAGACTAAGGTTATCCCTTCACCTCGCTTCCAGCGCCGCACACCCAAGCCCACTTCAGCTAGCCCCAGCGAAGTAGAATAGGTTCGCTTGTCTAAGGGACGCAGCTCTTGATTCGTACCGAAGTAAATAGGCTCTGTGAAGTAATTCTTATAGCGAAGCTCGTAAGTGCCTACCTGATAGCCTAAGTACGGGTAGAAAAGCCACAGGTTTTTATTGATAGCTGCGAAGCCCAACTGCCCTCCGTAATGAAGCGCATAGGGCCGAGCCAGGCCCCGCTCCGTCTCCGAAGCATCATAATGCTGAAGCTGAAGCGTACCCGAGAGCAGGATCCGCTTAGCAAAGAGGAAGTCCAGGTTTGCTCCTGCGGTAGTAGCCCAAGGTATCATTTTGAGGTCTTTCCCTAGGGCGTTTGTGGCCTTGAGGTCGGATTGGAGCTTCCCGAAAAAGCCCAAGCCCACCCCACTATGGCCCCGCAATACGATACCGAAGTTTACTGGCTCCTCTTGAGCCCACAAAAAGGCGAGCGCAACCCCAAAGGCAGCAATCCGCATGCAAGCAAAGGTAAGGGTTTTTCTCATTCTCGCAGGAGGGACCGAAACTTCTCTCGGGCTTTCTGCACTTTGGGGGCGATCACGTAGCTGCAATAGGGTTTGGAGGGGTTTCGGGCAAAGTAGTCCCAGTGGTACTTCTCGGCAGGGTAGAAGGTAGTGAGAGGTTCTATCGCTGTGACGATGGGCGCTGAGAAGATGCGTTGCGCCTCTAAGCGGGACTTGACGGCTTGTGCAGTGTTCTTCTGGTCCTCGGAGTGGTAAAAAATGACCGAGCGATACTGCGGGCCGACATCGTTGCCCTGCCGATTAGGGGTAGTAGGGTCATGGGTCAAAAAGAAATACTCCACCAGCGTCTCGTACGAAATTACCGTAGGATCAAAGCGCACGCGTACGACTTCGGCGTGGCCGGTGGTTTGGGAGCACACAGCTTC
Organism: uncultured Bacteroidia bacterium; assembly: GCA_937995505.1. GTDB lineage: Bacteria > Bacteroidota > Bacteroidia > SpSt-205 > SpSt-205 > SpSt-205. The sequence goes on from CALKJV010000226.1 coordinate 1,548, forward strand.
GTAAGTGGGGTTGGGTACGTGACCGCCTGCATAACCGGGGTAGACTTCTATGACGCCTTTGAGGGGCTTGAAGAGCGCCTCGGTGCACCAGAAGCATCCCCCTCCGAAGGTCGCTTCTTCCAGCGCCTGTGCTGTAGCCATAGCCAGCAAAGCTACAAGGAGCCCCCTCACAATCGTACGAGATGGAATCGGGTCGGTTCTTCTTCCAGGGGGCGCAGGGCTTCGGTGTGTAGCTTCTCTTGATAAGCCAGCAGTTGGGCTTGTAGGCGCGCGTCCGCTACGGCCAAAATCCGCACAGCCAGTAGGGCGGCATTGGCAGCATTATCTATAGCGACGGTAGCTACGGGCACGCCTTTGGGCATCTGCACGATAGAAAGGAGCGCGTCTAAGCCGCTGAGGGTAGGATTGGTGCGCAGGGGCACGCCTATCACAGGCAGGGTCGTGAGAGAAGCCAACATCCCCGGCAGGTGGGCGGCGCCCCCTGCTGCCGCTATCAGCACCCGAAGGCCCCGAGCCGCCGCTTGCTTCCCATAGGCCCATAATCGGTCGGGCGTACGATGCGCCGAAACGATTGTAAACTCATACGGAACCAAAAACTCTTCCAAGACCCCCTTAGCGGGCTCCATGAGCGCAGCATCACTAGCGCTGCCCATGACTATTCCTACGAGGGGCTGCATCCTTCTAAGGTAAGCAAGCTTTTTGACTGCAGGGCCTATGAGCGGCTACCCAGTCGTACGCCCTATCTCGCCATGCGAGGGGAATGGCCCCAAGCAGCTTGGCTATCCACCGCCAACCCGCATCGTACAGCGCTCGGCGAATAGCTTCGCTGCGTAGCCATACCTGCCCCCCACGCACATACTGCACTGCATCTACCGGCGCAGGTAGCTGAGACAGCTCCCTAAAATCTGCGGGAATAAGTTGCAAGAGGTGGGCTTGGCGCCCCTGCCGCAAAAAAGCGGCTGCTCGCCGGCACCAAGAACAGTCTCGGTCGTAATACAGCTTCCCTA
>CALKJV010000227.1 GCA_937995505.1 uncultured Bacteroidia bacterium
GGCTACCAGCCCTCTGAGAAAGAAGCAGCGCAGGCCCTCCGCAAAGCCGCTCACAGTCTACGCAGGCACTACGGAACCCTCTATCCCCAATGGCAAGCGGTACTGCGCCATGGCCGAGGCGGCGTAGAAGTAGGCGTAGGCGGATTTCCAGAGTCATTAGAGTCTCGGCATTGGAGATGGGAACCTAAGCTCGGGCGATTTCGGGTTACGGGAGGGGATGGGCTTATCTACTGGGTAGGCTGGCAAGAGGGCCGGCAGCGCATATATGCCATCCAACCCTACGGAGCTAGTGAAGATCCCAAAAGCCCTCATTACACCGACCAGGTACGACCGTTTGCTGAGGGGCGGCTCTTTCCCAGAACCTTAGATTGGGAACAGATCGCTACCCAAGCTAAACGAGTGTATCACCCAAAGGCCAGCTCACACTAAACCCGCTTCCCGCAAAACCGACTGCACCGCTTGCCAAGCCCAAGGTCCTCCCGCTAAAATGGTACTATTCCAGAGGTGGCCCGCCGCCCCAGAGAACTCCGTGACCTTGCCGCCGGCTTCTTGTACGAGGAGGCTACCCGCAGCGACATCCCAGGGGTTGAGGTCCATCTCAAAAAAGACATCTAAACGCCCCGCAGCCACATAGGCTAAGTCCAGTGCAGCCGATCCCAGGCGGCGCAGCCCTCCAAAGCGCCGCATAACTTCTACCAGGGCTCGGAAGTATTTTTCGGCCCGCTCGGGGTCTCTGTACATAAACCCTGTAACCACGAGGAGCTTGTCGGGGTCGGTAGTTTCGCTTACATGGAGGCGTTCCTGTCCTACGTAAGCGCCTTGGCCCGACACCGCCCAGAAAAGCTCATCTTGTGGCACGGCATACACGACGCCTACGACGGGCTGGCGGCGATACAGCAGGGCTACACTAATCCCAAAAAACGGAATGCCATGCACGAAGTTTTTCGTGCCGTCTAGGGGATCTATCACCCAAAGGAACTCGCTTTCGTGGGCGTGGCCCCCACTTTCCTCTAAGATGAAGCCGGCTTCAGGGAGAAGGCGGTGACAGCGTTCTTGTAGCATGTGCTCGGCAGTGCGGTCTACATACGAGACAGGGTCACGGCTCGTCTTATACTCTGCATCCACGCGCGAGAAGCGAGCCGCTTCTTCCCGCAAATATGCCCCTACTTCTCGGACGCTCTGGAAGAGGCTCTGGAGCGAAACCACCGTATCAGCCATAAACTGCCCGCAAAAGTACTCAGGAAAAATAGCCCTAACTCGCCCCAGCGGTAATAGAGGGTAGTAGCTGCGGCGGGTGAGACCACTGCTTGCTGCTGCCCATAGGTATCGTAGGGTAGCTCAGCCAGCGGTCTACCCCGACTATCTATCAAGGCCGAAACCCCTGTATTGGCGCTGCGAGCGATAGGGAGACCGAGGCTCTGCCCAACCAGCCGCCCATAAGTATAGTGCTGCCAGTAGCCCGAGCTTTTTTTCCACCAGCCGTCATTCGTGAGGATAGCCAGTAAGCCAGGCTGGGAGGGGGTTCGTTCTCGGAGGTCGTGAGCGAAAATGCTCTCATAACAGATAGCCACTACGACGGGAAGGTTGTCAGGGTAAAGCGGCAAGGGACAGGTAAGCTCTGGCTTGCCAAAGTTGCCAAAGCCGCCCCCAAGGTCAATATTCCAATGCTTGAGGAAGCGCAGCTGCTCTAAATAAGGCACTCGCTCCACGAAAGGCACGAGGCGCTTTTTGCGATGCACGAAAAAAGTATCGGGGCGAAAAAGCAGGGCTGCATTGTAGGTTTCTATGCCCCCCCCTTCAGGGAGCGGCTCAGCGGAAAGGGGCAGCTCTCGCCCTGGCGGTATGTACTGGCGTCCTACGACACCTAAGAGGAGGTTGACCTGATGGCGCTGCACATAAGCCCACAGCGGGCGCAAGAAGGCCTCTTCTCGGGGGCGGTCTAAAGAAGCAGCCAGCGGTAGGGCAGTTTCGGGCCCTACGATGAGGGCTCCTTGGGGGGGCTCTTCGGGCAGAAGGGCCAGAAGCCGCTCTAGCTGTACCTCTGGCGGCATTTCGGCGAACTTCACATAGGGGTCAATGTTGGGTTGCAGCACCCACACCGCTCGGGGGGTAGCGGTAGGAGGAGCAGGCCGAAAAGTCCCTGCAACCAGGGGCAGGCCTACTACCCATAGCCCGAAAGCTATCCCCCGCCAGCGGCCTAAGGGTTCTACCAGCAGGGCTGCTGCCCCCAAGCTCCAGACAGAAAGCCCCACTGGGCCCAAGAGAGTTCCCAGCTGCCGCCAGAAGCTCCATTCACTCCACGCAAAACCCAAAGAAAGCCAGCTCCAAGTGAGCTCCCACCGAAAATGCAGGTACTCAAAAGCCGCCCAAACCGCTACAAAAAGCCAAGCGGAAAACGCCGTGCGGGTTTGGTGGGCTATCCAGCGGGTCAGCCCGAAGGGAAGGAGCATGAGGAGGGGGTTCACTGTGATGGCGAGGGCGCCAGCGAGGAAGCTCATGAACGCTTCCTGCCAGTCAGGGGCGCTGAGGGCGGTAAGGGTAAGCCAGTAGCAGCCAGTGAGATTCCACAATAGAAGAGCCCAGTAGAGGGGGCGGTAGGGGGAATTGCGTTGAGCGAGCTGCCAAAGAATTGGCCATGCTATCCAGAGTCCCCACGGCAGCGAAAAGGGTGGGAAAGCGAGTCCCAACAGGAGCCCAGCTAAGGTGGCCGCCTTATAAGGATGGGCGATAGTCTGCGCTTGCCACGAGGAGAACCACCTCTCCGCGTGGCGGATGGGCGCTATAGTGGGCATACAACTCAGCTAAGGTACCGCGACGCACCTCTTCATGGAGTTTGGTAAGCTCACGGGCTACACAGGCCCAGCGGTTTTCTCCCCAGGTTTCTTTGAGCTGTTTGAGTGTTCGGGTTAGGCGAAGGGGAGATTCGTACCAGATGAGTGTCCGAGGCTCCGCAGCCAGGGCAGCCAAGTAAGCCGCTTGCCCGCGCCTTGGGAAAAATCCCTCAAAAGCGAAGCGATGCGCCGGCAGCCCGCTTGCCACTAAAGCCACCACGAAGGCGGAAGGCCCTGGAAGCACATGTACAGGTATACCTCGTCGATGGGCCTCGGTGATGGGAAGGTAGCCCGGGTCCGAAATCCCAGGCGTACCACTATCCGTGAGCAGCCCTACTCGCCACCCTTGCTGTATGGCTTCATCATACAGGTGCTGGAGAACCCGATGCTCGTTTGCGGCATGTAAGGCTCGCAGGGGCTTAGGAGCAATCCCATAATGCTGCAGGAGCTTCCGGCTCTGGCGGGTGTCTTCGCACCAGAGCACGTCCATAGCCTTTAGCATCTCGTGCGCTCTGTAAGTGAGGTCGCTGAGATGCCCGATAGGGGTGGGAATGACCCAAAGCCCCTGCACAGGAGAGATTATTTGCGCCTACCCTTACCAGAAGAGGGCTTTCCCGAAGGGGTCTTAGACGCACCACCTCGGCCGCCCCCACCTCGGCGCTTGGGGGCCCAGCCCGCACTCTCCGGCGGAATCGGTACCGCCCGATTGATAGGAGTATCCATTACAAGCTGTGTCTCTACCCGAGCCGCACCCAAGGTCTTCGTGCAAAACTGCAGAAACTCATGTAAAGCCGATACATCTTGTAAATACACCTGTACTAAGAGGTTTTGCTCCCCAGTCAACACATGAACGGTACTCACTTCGGGGCGCTGGGCTAAAGCCTTCACAGCTTTATCCACATCAAGGACCTGCATGCGGAGCGTTGCGAAAAGGTTATAGCCTAACTTACGAGGGTCAAGAAGGAGCTGGGCCCCCTGGATCACCCCCATCTCTCGCAGACGCTGCGTGCGCAAGTACACTGTGCCGACCGAAGTACCAACTATATCCTTCACCTTAGAATACGAGGCTAAGGGATCTTCGGTCATCGCCACTAGAATTTGGCGATCTAGCAGGTCTAGGTTGTGCTGTCGCTTTCTCATACGCTTATCGGATGTTTAGGGTATTTGCAGCAGAAAACAAAAATGACGCCGTAAAGTTACGCATTTCTGCGCATATACAAGGGGATAGCTTTGCATATAGACCTGCAGAAGCCTTTTCCCCACGCTAGGGAGTTGTATTCGCGCTTTGCTTAATTTTGCGCTCATGTTTCCCCTCTTATCCAGCCCGCGCAAAAGTAATCTCACCGACACGGTGTATGCTCAGCTCTCGGTTTCTGAACTGATTGAGCACACGCTTAGAGCAGGCCAAGGGGCCTTAGCCGACAATGGGGCGCTAGTCGTACGCACGGGAGAGTTCACAGGCCGCGCGCCCAAAGACAAGTTTGTCGTACGCGACAGCTTTACCGAAGACCTCATCTGGTGGGGCGAGATCAATAACCCCCTCCCCGCCGAGAAATTTGAGTGGCTCTACCAGCGCATGCGCGCCTACATGCAGAATAAAACCCTCTATATGCGAGATGTATATGCTTGCGCTAGCCCTGACTATCGCCTCCGAGTACGCATCGTCAACGAACTCCCCTGGCATAACCTTTTCGTGCGCAGCCTCTTTATTGAACCTGCCCCAGAGGAGCTGGAAAGCTTTGAGCCCGACTACCTAATGCTGGCACTGCCAAACTTCCGCGCAGAGCCTGCTATTGACGGCACACGCCAGCATAACTTTACTATTCTCAATCTCACGCGCCGCCTTATTCTCATCGGAGGGAGTGCATATGCGGGAGAGATGAAAAAGAGCATTTTCACTCTACTCAACTACCTCCTCCCCCAACGCGGGGTGATGCCCATGCACTGCTCAGCCAATATCGGTAAAGGGGGAGATGTGGCGCTCTTTTTTGGGCTCTCGGGCACCGGCAAAACAACCCTCTCCGCTGACCCCGACCGCTACCTCATCGGCGATGACGAACACGGCTGGGACGAAAAAGGTATTTTCAATTTTGAAGGAGGGTGCTACGCTAAGTGCATCAACCTCTCCGCCGAAAAGGAACCCCAAATCTGGGCCGCCATGCGCTACGGCACCGTCGTAGAGAACGTAACCTTCTATCCCGACACCCGCACTATCAACTACGACGATGCAAGCATCACAGAAAATACCCGGGCAGCCTATCCTCTATCATATATACCTGGGGCAGTTATCCCCTCTGTGGGGCCGCATCCCAGACACATATTCTTGCTTACAGCGGATGCTTTTGGCGTCTTACCTCCAATTGCACGCCTGACGAAAGCCCAAACCATGTATCACTTTCTCTCAGGCTATACAGCCAAAGTCGCCGGCACTGAGGCAGGCATCAAAGAGCCCCAAGCGACCTTCTCGGCCTGCTTTGGGCAAGCCTTCTTACCGCTGCACCCGACCCGCTACGCCGAACTTTTCGGCGAAAAAATACAGCGCCACCAAGTCCAAGTCTGGCTTATCAATACAGGCTGGACTGGCGGTCCATATGGGGTTGGCAAGCGAATGCCCCTACCCTATACCCGAGCCATGATCAAAGCCGCCTTAGAAGGCCAGCTGGATCACGTCCCCTACCAAACCGAGCCTATCTTCGGCTTAGCTATCCCTACCCAAGTGCCCGGCGTGCCTACGGAATACCTTTTCCCTCGCAATACTTGGCCTGACCCTACTCACTATGACAAGCAGGCGGCCCACCTTGCTCAGCTTTTCCGACAGAATTTTGAGAAGTACGCCGACTTTGCCTCTGAGGAGATTCGCAGCGCCCAACCCAATCCCGAAGCCGTAGCCTACTAAATGGCTACGCTTTCAGAGCACATTCGCATTATCGGTGCCCGTCAGCATACCCTGAAGGGCATTAGCGTGGCTATACCGCGCCACAAGCTGACGGTCTTATGCGGATGGAGTGGCTCTGGCAAAACTACCCTGGCCTTTGACACGCTGTATGCAGAGGGGTTTAGCGCTTACGTAGAGAGCTTGAGCCCGTATGTGCGGCAATTTCTGCCGCGTATGCCTCGGCCGGCGGTAGATCGGATTGAGGGGCTGGCCCCCGCCATCGCCCTCCAACAAAACCGCTTTACCGGGGGGATGCGCTCTACCGTGGTAACCCTCAGCGAACTGTATCCCTACCTGCGCCTTCTCTTTGCTCGGGTGGGCCAGCTTTATTCCCCTATTAGCGGAGAGCCCCTCCAACGCTACTCCTTAGAAGAAGTAGCCCAGTTTCTCCTTCAGCAGCCCCCAGGTACTGAAGTGCGTATCTTGCGTCCTATTAGGGATCCCGAAGCCCTACCCACCTTAGCAGAAGAGGGCTATGATCGCATTCTGTGGCAAGATACCCTCTATGAGTGGCCAGATTACCCCGCTGACCTCACTGAGGAGGAGTTATACCTCTTCCTGGACCGGCTCTTTATAGACCCTACCGAAGTAGAGCTGCGGGCTCGCCTCATGGAGAGCCTGGAAGAAGTCTGGTACGCACACCAGCGACAAGTGTGGGTTTGGATATCGGAAAAGGGCACATTTGCCTTTTCTGGGCAGCTCCAGGCCGAAGGTTACAGCTTCAGAGAGCCGACGCCAGAGCTTTTCAACTACCTGAGTTCCTATGGCGCGTGTCCTACCTGCCAAGGCAAAGGCCAGGCCCTCAGCCTCAGTGAAGCCGCTGTACTACCTGACCCTCGCAAAAGCCTCCAAGGAGGCCTAGTCGCCCTCTGGGCCGACCTTCCCTTCATGCGCCCCTATCAAGAGGCTTTTGTGGAGCGCACCCGAGACCAAATAGACCCTGCCCTGCCGTACTACGCCTATACCACCCAGCAGAAGCGGCTACTCTGGTGGGGGGATCCTCTCCGGGGTATTGTGGGCATCATGGGCAGCTATGAGGCCGAAATGCGCAAACGCAGCCACACCCAAGCTCTCTTTCGCTATCAAGGCGTAGGCCCCTGCCCTGCCTGTGAAGGTAGCCGACTCCATCCAGACACCCGCTGGATCCGCATTGCTGGCCTCTCCCTCCCCCAAGTTTTGAGCCTATCGCTAACCGAATTTGCCGACTGGCTGGAACGAATCCATCTGCCCGAACCGCAGCGCACCATTGCAGCTCCCCTCCTGGAAGAGCTCAAGCCCCGCACTGCATTTCTTTTGCGAGTAGGCTTGGGCTACCTGACCTTAGACCGGTCCGGCGAGTCGCTCTCCGGCGGCGAAAGCCAACGCCTCCAGCTGGCTGCCATATTAGGAAGCCGCCTCACGGGCGCTATCTACGTGCTAGACGAACCTACCATCGGCCTGCATCCCCGAGACACCCAACGCCTTCTCTCAGCTATCCAGGAGCTACGCCAAGCCCCCAATACCGTAGTGGTGGTAGAACACGATGAAACCCTCATTCGCGCCGCAGAACACCTCATTGAAATGGGCCCAGAGTCGGGAGAAAAAGGCGGCGAGGTGACCTTTCAAGGCACATTTGCAGAGCTCCTACAGGCCGATACCCCCACGGCAAGGTACTTCCAGCGACCGCCTAACCTCCTTCCGACTTTTCATCCTACCTCCCCTCCCATCGCCTTAGAAGGGGCCTGCTTGCACAACCTCAAAAATCTCTCGGTCTCCTTCCCTACCCAAGCCATCACGGTCATCACCGGCGTGAGCGGATCCGGTAAGACTACCTTAGCGCTGAAACTCCTCGCCCCGGCTATTGAGGAAGCCCTCCTCGCAGCCCCCATCATGCAAGGTAAACGCACCCTCACCGGCGAACGATTCTATCGGAGCCTGACCCTTCCGGCTACCGTAGAGCAGCTGGAAGTTCTCTCGCAAAATACCCTCACCCGCAATCGTCGCTCTATCATTGCTACGGTAAGCGGGGCCTTTGACCCTATCCGAGAACTCTTTGCGCTAGCGGCTGAGCGGATGGGGGTAGACATCCCCCCAGGCTACTTCTCTTTCAATGTAGCGGGAGGCCGCTGCGAAACCTGCCAGGGCGAAGGCGTCCTCATCAAACCTATGCAATTTTTAGCCGACTTGCGCCTCCCCTGCCCTACCTGCCAAGGCAAACGCTTCCAGCCTTTCATCCTAGAAGTAGAGCTGGGTGGCAAAAACATCAGCGAAGTTTTAGAGCTTACCGTCACAGAAGCCCTACGGTTTTTTGCCGCACTGGAAAAGTTTCCTCAAAAGCTGCGAGAGGCTATCCAAACCGCTTTAGAACCGCTTGCCGTGGTAGGTTTAGGCTACCTCAAGTTAGGGCAAGCTACCACCGAGCTCTCCGGCGGAGAAGCCAGCCGCCTCAAGCTCATCCCCTACCTAACCCCGAATAGCCGTCCCACGCTGTTTATTATTGACGAGCCGACGACAGGGCTCCATTTTGACGATGTGGAACGGCTCCTACGGGCCTTTCGCCAGCTGGTGCGGCAAGGACACACCCTGCTCATTGTAGAGCATAACTTAGACCTTATCGCCGGGGCGGATTGGGTAATTGATTTAGGTCCGGAAGGGGGCGATAGCGGCGGCGAGCTCCTCTACGCAGGCCCTGTACGAGAGCTACTGAATCACCCCACCAGTTATACAGCTGCTGCCCTCCGAGAGAAATACGCCTCCGTTCCCCAAGAGTCTACCCGCCCTTCAGACGCTCCCAATCTTTGACCGTATGCGTATAGGCCTTTTTGAGGATGAGGGGTGGCAAGCGCTTCTGCCCTTTACCCGAATGCGCCCGATTTGGGAGTTGTGGTGGGGCATAGATACCTTAG
>CALKJV010000228.1 GCA_937995505.1 uncultured Bacteroidia bacterium
GCCGAATGCCATCTTCATCATCGTAACTAACCCGCTGGACACAATGGCCTACTATGCCTACAAGCTCTCTCGGCTGCCCTCGCAGCGGGTAATAGGGATGGCGGGCGTGCTGGATACGGCGCGCTATCGGTATTTCCTCGCGCAGGAACTCAACGCTTCAGTGCAGGACATTGAAGCCATGCTCCTCGGTGGGCATGGGGATACGATGGTGCCCTTGCCGCGTTATACAACCATTGGCGGCATCCCCGTCATGAACCTCATCAACCCCAGTAAGCTGGAAGCCATCATTGAGCGAACGAAATTCGGTGGCGGAGAAATCACGAAGCTCCTCGGCACATCGGCTTGGTATGCACCTGGCACGGCTGTCGCACAAATGGTCGCTTCCATTCTCCTGGACCAGAAGCGTATTTTGCCTTGCAGTGTATATCTACAAGGGCAGTACGACCTTCATGACATCTATATCGGTGTGCCCGCTAAGCTCGGCGCTAACGGCGTAGAGGAAATCATCCAACTGGCCCTCAACGACGAGGAGAAAAAGCTCCTCCATGCCTCCGCCGAGGCCGTGCGCAGCATGAACGCCGTCCTGAAATTCTAAGCCCTCTGTGTCCCCCCTCTGTGCCCTCTGTGTCTCTGTGGTCTTTTTAGAGGAGGCACGGAGGATGCAGAGATTTTACACAGAGAGCTGGGTGAGGCGCTCCCCTCTGTGTCCCCCCTCTGTGCTCTCTGTGTCTCTGTGGTGTTTTTTTGATATAACCACGGAGGCACGGAGGACACGGAGGTTTTACACAGAGGGTGGGGGGGGCGGCTTACTCTGTGGGGGAGGCAAAAGCCCTACGCCTCCAGTCTGAATGCATCTGCGTCTTGCCAGGCGGGGAAGGCTTCTCGGTAGGCAAGGAGGCTGGGCTTATCCAGTGTGGCTTGGAAGGCGCCGGCTGCTCCGCCACTCCCTAAGACAATGCGGCCCTGTGGGTCATAGAGAGCACTACCCCCGGTGTATACGTAGCCTTGGCCGTCAGTGCCTATCCGATTGACGCCGAGAGTGTAGGCCTGATTCTCAATGGCCCGAGCCGGGAGGAGCGCCGCCCAATGCGCATGCCGCACCGCCGGCCAATTCGCTACATATATCAGCAGGTCGTAGTCGTATTCTCGGTTCCGTCGGCTCCAGACAGGAAAGCGCAGGTCATAGCAAATAAGCGGAGCGATTCGCCAGCCCTGCCACTCTACTACGAGGCGAGTACTCCCCGCCGTAAAAAGTTTTTCTTCCCCAGCTAAGCGGAAAAGATGACGCTTATCGTAGGTGAAGTACACGCCGTCCGGGCGTACGACATACGCTCGGTTGTAGAGGCGTCCTTGGGAGTGGACCTTCACGCTGCCGATGAAAAGAGCCTCGTACCGAGAGGCCCAACGCTGCATGGCTTGCAGGGCTGGGCCAGGTTCGGGCTCTGCCCCCACCGCCGACAAAGAAAACCCCGTACTCCACATCTCCGGCAAAACCCACACCGCTACCGAGCCAGCCCCTCTAGCCAGCAGCTCCTCTACGGTGCGTATGTTTGCTGAGGGATCTTCCCATGCAAGCTCTATTTGCAGCCAGCCTACTCGCAGGCGCTCACTCATAGCGCCAACCTACGCAAAACGGCGAAAACTGGGAACTTTCTGAGAGTTTTTTGCGTTTCGGTGGGTGTGCGAGAGCTTATCATAGAGACAGCGCTGAACCTCTTTCTCAAGCAAGGGGTGCGGGCCACCACCATGGATCAGATCTCAGACCAGCTCGGCATCTCCAAAAAGACCCTCTACGAACACTTTGACTCTAAGGAATCCCTCATGGCAGCTTGTGCAGAGGTGCTGCTTTCCCGTACAGAAGCCGAGGTCCAAGCCTTGCGGCAGCAGCACGCCAGCAATGCCCTCTTAGCTATAGCAGCTACGGCCAGTCATGCCTATCGGTTGCTTGCTTCTATGAATCCCATCCTTTTTCTGGAGCTGCGGCGCTTGCCCTTGAGCTTGCGTCGGTCGGTGCTCAGCCGCATCCAGCAGATTATCACCGAAAACCTCACTGCTTCTCTCCGGCAGGGCATAGCCGAAGGCACATTCCGGCCAGATGTACCGCTGCAAGTGCTGCCCTTGTGGTTTAGCTATGTGGTGGCTTACATTGTGCTCAACCCAGACTTTACCCAAGCGGCGGGCCTGTCGGTACCAGATGCCTACGCTGAATCGCTCCTCCTTTTCCTGTATGGGCTCTCTACCGAAAAAGGTCGAGCCCTCTTAGAAACCTACAAACAGCACATACGAGAAACCTATGCGCGCTAAACTCTGGCTCGGTAGCCTGCTGCTCTGGGCGCAGGAGCCTAAAGCCCTAAGCCTTTCCGAGTGCATCCAGTATGCGCTCACCCACTCGCCCGTAGTGCAAAATAGTTACCTGGATTATCTGAAAGCCCGAAAGCAGATTGCGGAGGTGCGAGCCGCCGGCCTACCTCAAGTGAACGCGACAGGTAGCTTTCGCTACTTTGTGGAGATCCCTACTTCGCTGGTACCTGGGGAGTTTTTTGGGGCGCCGAGAGGTACGTTCATTCCGGTGCGCTTCGGGGTGCCGTATAACTTAGAGTTCAGCGTCACGGGCACGCAGCTGCTTTTTGACGGTACGTACTTTGTAGGGCTGCAGGCGGCTCGGGCTGTGAAAGAGCTTACCTACAAGAGCTATCAGCGTTCTCGCACCGAGACCGTAGCAGCTGTAAAGAAAGCCTATTACGCAGCTCTGGTGAGCCAGGAGCGGCTGCGTCTCCTCTCACAGAACCTCCAGCAGCTGGAGACTCTCCTTCGCCAAACGGAGGGCCTTTACCGAGCAGGCTTCGCAGAAAGGTTAGATGTGCAGCGCCTGGAAGTAAGCCTCAATAACCTGCGCACGGAGCAGAGCCGAGCGGCCGAGCTGGCAGGCCTTACCTACCTCACGCTCAAGCTGCAGATGGGCATGCCGTTAGAAACTCCGATTGCCTTGACAGATACCCTATCGCCCGCCGAACTGCTCACGCTTTTGCCGGATACGGGTTTTACGGCCAGCTTTGAGCCGAGTCGCCGCTGGGAATATCAGATCCTCCTTCACCAGCGGCGGGCCTTGGAGCTCAATCTGCGGCGCTATCAGGTGAGTTATTTGCCTTCGCTGGTGTTTATCAGCAGCTTAGCTACGCAGGCGCAGCGGCGGGAGTTCAACTTCTTTGATACTCGGCAGCGGTGGTTTCCCATAGCTTTCGTGGGGGCGCAGCTGCAAGTGCCGATTTTTGATGGATTGCGGCGAGCCAGTCAAATTAGCCAAGCTCGCTTAGAGTTACAGAAAAATCAGAACGAGCTTTTTCAGCTCCGACAAGCCCTCCAGTTAGAAGCCGAGTCGGCTCGACGCCAGCTGCTCAATAGCCTGCGCGCCTTAGAGGTCCAGCAGCGTAATGTAGCCTTAGCCCAAGAAGTCCTCCAAACTGTCCAGCGCAAACAAGAGTTAGGGGTAGGCTCTACGATTGAGCTGGTACAGGCTCAGACCAGCTATGAGCAAGCCCAAACCAGCTATACCACCGCCCTCCTGGAAGCCTACCTGGCCTACATTGACTGGCAAAAAGCCATCGGAACCTTAGAAGTTGAATAACCCTTACCCTTATGAAGTGGCCCACATACTTAGGCATGGCAGGCTTGGTGCTTTTAGCTGCCTGCCATTCGCAGCCCAAAGACCGCTCATCTACCCTTGAGGAGAAAAAGCGTGAGGTAGAGAAACTCCGTCAGGAGCTGCTGAAGCTGCAAAGCCGCATCGCCGAGCTGGAAGAGGCTATTCGGCGAGAGGATACCACGTACGGCAGCGGAAAGGCCGTTTCCGTGAGCTATGTAGTCCTTGAGCCCAAGCCTTTTTCGGCCTACTTACAGTTTCAGGGGAGCGTAGATAATCGGCAGGTAGTTACGCTTACGGCGAAAGCCCCCGCCACCATCAGTCGCATTTATGTGCAGGAGGGCCAGCGGGTCGCCGCAGGCCAGCTGCTTTTAGAGCAGGAAGGAGAGGTTCTGCGGAAAAACCTCCAAGAAGTGCGTACCCGCTTAGAGCTGGCTCGCACGCTGTATGAGAAGCAAAAAAAGCTCTACGAAGAAGGCATTGGTTCCGAAGTGCAATACCTCACGGCCAAAAACAACAAGGAAGCCTTAGAGGCGACCGTGGCGACCTTAGAGGAGCAGCTACGGAATTTGCAGATTCGTGCGCCTTTTGCGGGGCAGATAGATGCGGTTTTAGTTCGGGTAGGGGAGCTTCTCTCGCCTGGCGTGCCGGCGATTCGGCTCGTGAGCGCAGGTCAGTGGGAAGTCAAGGTAGAGGTGCCTGAGGGGTATGTGCAGCTTGCTCGGCCCGGGGGGAAGGTAGAAATTTTCGTACCTGACCTCAATCTGACCTTTCCCAGTCGGATAGCTGCGGTAGGGGAGAGCATTAGCTCGCTCAGTCGGACCTTTACGGTGGTAGTCAGAGACATTCCGGCGGCGTATGTGCGGCAGCTTCGGCCAGGTATGGTGGCGTATGTGCGTTTGCCTGAAAGAGACCTCACTCGGGCTCTGGTCGTGCCCGCAGAGGCCCTCCAAGCCCAAGACGAGGCGAACTATGTGTATTTGTACAAAGGAGGGGTCGCTCGGCGGCAGCGAGTACAGGTGCTGGCCCTGCGGGGCGGAGAAGCTGCCGTGGAGGGCCTACAGCCAGGTGATACGGTGATTACCGTAGGTGCTGCGCTCCTTAGCGAAGGCCAGCGGGTAGCCCTGACCACGCTGGAGTAGTCGCGCCTCTCCCAATAAAAGTTCCTGGCGGGCATGACCTAAGCCTGCTCTGCCCCATAGCTGCACCAGAGAGCGCCTTGGAGCTGCCGGAAGTTCTAACTTCGTCCGCTATGCCACCAAGCGTGCGGAAGAATGTATCGGGGCTTCCCAGAGCCGATTCTACGCCGCTGAAGCTTGTTTGGGCGCCCTGGATGGCCCTTTCCTGC
>CALKJV010000229.1 GCA_937995505.1 uncultured Bacteroidia bacterium
TAATTGGAGAATAGCCCCAAAAAGAACCCAGCTAATAGCCCAAAAAACCCATGCAGGGCCCGCCAAAAAAACTTGATGCCTCTGCACTACTTCCTCCAAGCTCTGACCCGCAAACTTCCCAACCGCACCCCAGTACGCGTACCCTAAGGTCCACCCCATGAGATAGGCATAGTAAGCTCCCACGACGAGGCTCACATATACTCCAAGTAGGCCTACAAACCAGCCCGTGGGACCTGCATACACAGCTTGGAGGAGGCCGGGGGCACTCTGAGCGCCGGACCGTGCGCCTTTGCGACCTAGGGCCATCTCTATCCAGACCAGCGGCAAGCCCACTACCACCAGCGCTATGCCATACGGCACCAAAAAAGCACCTCCCCCCCATTTCGCTGCCTGAAAGGGAAAGCGCAAGAAGTTCCCTAAGCCCACAGCTCCGCCTATGAGTGCAAAAAGAGCGGCGAGGCGTCCACTCCACCTTTCCACCAAGCAAAGGTACAATAGGCCTGATTTTTGCCTACCTTTGACTCATGCGACTCATCCGGTTTGCGCCCCTTGTTGCAGCTCTGTGGGCTCAGCCAGAAAAGTATCCGCCCGCTCAGACCTTCCCCCGGTTTTTGCTATATACCTTAGAGGGCAAGCCCTTTACGGATAAGGACTTACCGCCAGCGGCTCACGGGCGCATTGTGGTGTTTTTTGACCCCTACTGTGACCATTGCCAGCGCCAAGCCCAGCTCCTGCGCGAAAATCCCGCCGCCCTCAAAGGCATTCAACTTATTTGGGTCTCTACCGAAACCGCCGAAGCCCTGCGAAACTTCCAGGAGACCTACCTCAAAGGCCTCCCCGATACACATGTGCTACGGGATAAAGACTTCAAGTTTGATAGTTTTTTTGGCTACAGCGTCGCCCCCACTCTATACGTGTACGACAAAAGCGGAAAGCTCAAAGCTATCCACAAAGAAGAGCTGCCTGTCCCCCGCCTCCTACAAGACTTATGAGCGCCCTACGAGTCTTGCTAATTGACAGCTATGACTCTTTCACCTACAATATCGTGGCGCTTTTGCGACTGGCGGGGGCGCAAGTTACGGTACGCACAATAAACGACATTTCGCCGGGGGAGATTTATCACTTTCCTTGGAAGGGGATTGTGATAGGCCCTGGGCCCGGGCATCCTGCCCAGCTGCGTGACCTACTCCCTCCAATCTTACCGCCGAATCAGCCCGCTCCCGTGCTGGGCATCTGCTTAGGACACCAGTATATTGTAGAAGCTTTTGGCGGCCGAGTAGAACCCATGAAGCGACCGCTATTCGGACTCCAGCGGCTTATTTTCCACACGGATAAGGGGATCTTCCAAAATATGCCCAATCCTTTTCCTGCGGGGCTTTATCATGCGTTACATGCCAGTCAAGTCCCCCAACCCCTTGAGATTTGGGCCCACGATGAAGAAGGCCACTGCATGGCTGTCGGTCATCCGACCCTGCCTATCATCGGCCTACAGTTTCACCCCGACTCTATCCTCACGCCCCAGGGATTTGACCTGATGCGGGCTTGGGTAGAGTCGCTCTCTTCCGTAACCTCAGAGGAAATTGTTTAGCTCAGTATGGAGACCACCATGCCGCCCCTTTCCGCCCCGCCCCTCACCTGGGAAATAACCCAGCGTGACGGCTATCGCTATGCCTTTGCAGGCAGAGTAGAAGCCCAACCCATCATCCTCGTACATGGTCTTTTTGGGGCGCTTAGCAATTGGCACGCTACCCTTCAGGCGCTCGCCGAACGCTACGCCGTATACGTACCCCTCCTCCCTATCTACGAACGCTCCCCCGTAGAACCTTCCTTGGCAGGCCTGGCCGAATATCTAATGGCATTTTACCGAGGCGAGGCCCTCCCCCCTGCTGTCTGGGTTGGGAACTCCTTGGGCGGACACCTTTCTCTCCTCGTGGCGCGCAATCATCCCCATGCAGTTCGGGGACTGGTACTTACCGGTAGCTCCGGACTCTTTGAGGATACAATGGGAAGCTCCTTCCCCCGCCGCAGCAGCCGAGAATATGTCGCCGAAAAAGTCCGCTATACCTTCTACGACCCCCGACACGCCACGCCCGCCCTTATAGAAGAAGTCTATACCATCGTCAACGACAACTACAAGGCCCTGCGAGTCTTGAAGATCGCTCGGGACGCACAACGCAGCTTTGTAGGGGAATGGCTGCCTAAAATTACCGTTCCCACTTGCCTCATCTGGGGCCTTAACGATACAATTACCCCTGTCGCTGTCGCGTATGCCTTCTACCGGCTCTTGCCGGATGCAGAGCTGCACTTTATTGACATGTGCGGTCATGCCCCGATGATGGAAAATCCGCAGCGGTTTCATGAGATACTGCTACGATTTTTGCTACGACTTCCCGTATGACTCGCGCTGACCTGAGCCTCCTGCCCTTGGCCCGCTACCGGAAGCTCCGTCTACACCCCACAAGTACCGCAAAAGAAGCCCGTAGACTCTTTCGCCGCAATCCCCGCCTCTATCACCTCCCTATTGTCTCTGAAAGCGGGCAGTATCTCGCTCTTTTCCCCAAGCGATCGCTCCTTCGCGCATCTCCTGAGGCCCCCCTTTCGGACCTTCCCCAAGTCACTATTTCCCCCCTCCCACCCTATGCTACCATCTATGACGCCCTCCAGGAGATGGAATCTCACAAAATACCTGAGGTCCCTCTCGCTGCCGAAGACGGCACCTACCTCGGTCTCATCACCACCGATAGCCTCGTCCACTGGTGGGCTCAGCTCGGCGCCGTCCAGGAACGCGGCACCGTCATCGTGCTAGAAACCCACCTCCAAAACTACAGCCTGGCCGAGATTGCCCAAATCTTAGAGAGCGATGATATCCGAGTGCTCTCGCTTTACCTCCTGCGCCACGAAGCCGACCTCCACAAAACCTACATCGTGCTCAAAGTCAATAGCATCTACCTGGCCCGAAGCCTAGAACTTTTAGAAAGAAAAGGGTACCGCCCCGTAAAGCTCCACGGAGACCTGGTGATGGAAAAAAATGCCCGAGACCACCTGCAAGCGCTCATACGCTATTTAGAAATGTAGCGCTCCCATGCTACGCGTCGGGCGAGTTCACATCATCACAGATACCCACCTCCAAAGCCGCTTCACGCATGAGGAGCTGGCTGCCATGGCTATCCAAGCAGGCATACCTACCGTGCAGTACCGAGAAAAAAACTTTAGCCCTGAAAAGCACTCGGCAGAGCTGGAACGCATTGCGACCTTAGCCCGACAGCATCACATCCAGCTCATCATAAATGACGATGTAGAGCTAGCTGCCCAAATTCGGGCCTCCGGCGTGCACCTGGGCGAAACCGACATGCCCGTAGAAGAAGCTATCCGAAAGCTCCCTGCCTTCAGCATTATCGGAGTGACTGTGCATACACTAGAAAGGTACGCCGCCGTGCGACACTTGCCGATCGCCTATGTAGGCGT
>CALKJV010000230.1 GCA_937995505.1 uncultured Bacteroidia bacterium
AGGGTTTTGTGGGTCGTACTCGTTACGATGTGGCAGTGGGGGAGGGGGTTATTTAGGAGGCCGGCAGCGATAAGCCCCGCGGGATGTGCGATGTCCGCCACGAGGATGGCCCCTACTTCGTCGGCGATGCTACGCAGTGCAGCCCAATCCCAATCGCGTGGATAGCTGCTAGCCCCCGCCATGAGCACCTTTGGGCGAAAGGTCTGGGCTTTCTCCCGAATCTGGTCGTAGTCTAACCGGTACGTGTCAGGCCGCACTCCATAATGCTGCACGGTGTAAAGCCGTCCAGAGGAATTGAGTGGGCTGCCGTGGGTAAGGTGCCCGCCATGCGCCAGCTCAAAGCTTAGCAGCCGCTCGCCAGGCTTGAGTAAGGCCAGAAGAACCGCTTCGTTGGCTTGCGCCCCCGAGTGAGGCTGCACATTCACCCACTCGGCCCCAAAGAGCGCCTTAAGCCGATCCTGCGCCAGCCGCTCTACCTCATCTACATACATGCAGCCGCCATAGTAGCGCCGCCCAGGGAGACCCTCGGCATATTTATTACCCAGCACTGAACCTAAAGCCGCCAGCGCAGCAGGGCTTGCGTAATTTTCGGAGGCGATAAGCTCCAGGCCTTCTTCTTGGCGGCGGCGCTCCGCCTCTATCCACATAAAAACGGGATCCAGCATACAACGAAGATAAACAGAAAACCCACTCTCCTGTTTGCCTCCCTTTGGGGAAGGGGCTGGCATCAACCCTGATAGCGTACTTGCAGGAGCCCTTCCGTAGCTCGCCTATACAGGCGCTCGCCGGGGAGGCGAAAGAGATTTTGTCCGCCCCGCAGCCATACCGTCCAATGCCGCCCTATCCGTACTCGTAAAAGAGCGTATACCCGCTGCCCTTCGCCGTAATAGCCCGGAATGAAGAAGGTCGTAGGAGGCATGGCTTCATAGGTGTAGATTCTGGCGTCGTAGCTCTCTATGCGATACACCACCCATCGCACGGAGAGGCTATAGAAAAAGTTTGGCTGCCAGCGAATATCTTGATACAGCAGGTAGCCATAGGTGCGAGTTTCTCGCTGGTAGTGGCTAATCTCTATGCGGCTCTGGTAGCGCCACGTAGGCCCCAGCTCATACACCCCGTGAAGCCGTACATAACTGCGCGTGTGGGGAATAAGCCGGTACAGATACTCTCCCGTAGCGAAAGCTGAGCTGAGGTTATAGGGTTTAGTTTCGTGGCGCAGGCGGGCATAGAGGTGGAGGCGACGGCGTATCGTGTAGGAAACCTGGAAGAGGCTTTCGTGCCCTTGCGTGGGGCTATTTGCCCGATAGCGGTACCAAGGGAAGGCGTACAGGTCATGGAAAGCGGTTACTTCCCAGCGGGGTGAAGGGCGCAGGCGCACCCCTAAGTAGAGTCCCTGCTCGTTTTGCACGGCAAAGGGGCGCTCGGCAAAGGTGTAGCCGTAGAGAGAATGGAAATTTGGGTCAAAGTGGCGTACTTGTAGGGCGATATCCAGGGTTGTGTGGAGGGGGGCGATTACAGAGGCGGTGAGGGCCTTTCCGCCGGAGCGACTAAGAGCGGCTTCGCCAAAGAGGTTGAGGTTACCGGCGGTGAAATCCCAGAAGCCGCTTGCGAGGAGGTTCTCCTCCCCGATAAAGCCGTAGTAGCGGTAAGGTTGGCGGCCAGAGAGGTTTAGGGGTGGATCAAAGCGCTGGTGGAGGAGGGTGACGCCTGCATTGTGCCAGCGTTTACGCCAGGTGAGGATGCCCCCTGCGGCATCGTGGCGGAGGTTTTGGCGGCGTGCCAGCTCGCTGGGCGTACGATGAAGGCCGCTGCTTAGCAGGGTCTGCACTACGACCTCGGCATCCTCTGTAGTGTCTTGGATGGCTTGGGCGGGAGTACCATCCTGCCAGCGGCGAGAGACCATAGCCGTAAGCTCCCACTCAGGGGAAAAGCGCAGCACCGCCGCACCCCCTCGCCAAAACTGAAACTCATTCACAGAAGTGTAGGGTACGAGGCCGTAACTGGGCTGCTTGAGGGTGAGGATGGGATCTCCGCCTTTGCCGAAGCCAAGCCCTCGGGCAAAGACGAGCCCTTGCCCTACTTGTAGGATATAGTCACCTATTATGAGTCGTCGCAGCGACCCTAACTGTCCTACGGCAATATGCCCACTTATGAAATCATACCCGTAGTAGCGCTGGTCGGGGCGCCATTGGAAGGGCTCATAGGGGTCTTTTTCGGCGATGAGGGCTGCAGAGAGATACGGCGTGGCCTGAAGCCATAGCCGAGTATAGTACCGATAGGGGTCACCGAGGGCCCGACGAAGGGTTTCGGGCTGCCAGCTCTGGCCATCCCATCGGGCTTGCCAGTTGCGCTGCACTCGCTGAATCCAGGTAAAGCGTGTAGCTTCTCGCACTTGGGAAAAAGTAGGCCATTGCGTGGGCCCTTCTCCAAAGTCTAGCTCGGTGGCGGGGCGCACCGTGATATACGGCTGCATGAAGCGAAAAGCCTGCTCGGTAAAGCCAGGTATGGCTTGCAGCTCGTAGAGAGAAAGCAAAGGGCCGTAGCGCGCCTGATGCGCACGCAGCGCCCGCAAAAGCTGCGGAGTCATGCCGGGCACTTGCAAAAGCTGCGCATCCGAAGCCCGATTGAGATCCACTGGATGGCGAGCTAACTCCCCTAAAATATCAGCTGTCTGCGTCCAATCCAGCCCTTCTGGGGCACTCTCAGCCTGATCTTCTAGCTGGAGCTCAATGCGGCTGGCATCTACCGAGTCCGGCAGCACCTGTGCCCAGCTGGCTCCTACCAGCTGCAATAGAATGCTTAGCCCGTAGTGTGCTAAGCCCCGCCTCAAGCATGCAAGCGACACGAAGCCCTCCTGAGCAAAAATAGCTTTCTACCCGATAACGCTACGGGTGTGCTATGGCCCAGTGTCCGGCGGCGAGGGGGAGTTCTGGGTCAGCTGCGAAGCGCGCCAGCTTCCACCCTGTCGGTGCAAGCTGGAGGTAAGTAAATCGCTGAATCCAATCCCCCAGAAGCACCACTTGGGCAGAGCCTAAGGTTTCTACGAGGGCGAGGTGCCGATGCCCAAAGACATACCAGTCGGCGGCATTTCCGGCGGTGAGCTGGCTTTGTACAAACTGCCGGAAGTATTCACGCGGTCCGAGGTCTATCTCATCCATGGGAGCGTGAGCGTCTCGGCTGCGGCCTGAGAGGCGGCGCCCGAGCCACAGCCCGATATCAGGGTGGATCCATCTATAAAGCTGGCCCAGGAAAGGATTCTCCATGACCCAGTACGCTAAGCGGTCACTGGGGGGCAGAGGGCCCAAGCGATGGCCATGAGAAAGAAAAAATCGCTGCCCTGACCATTGCGCCAGAAACGGGTCGGGTAGCTGCTGTAAGCCTACCTCTTCGGTAAGGTACCCTGTGAGCCATAGGTCGTGGTTACCGGGCTGGAAGAAGACGGGGATTCCTGCATCGGTCAGAGCAGCCAACGCCCCTAAGAGGCGCACATGCCCTTTCGGCACACTGTGGCGATACTCAAACCAAAAATCCCACAGATCCCCAAGTAGATAGAAGGCGGCTGCGTCGAGGGCAGCGGTCTCAAGCCACGCTACAAATCGTCTCTCCCGAGGGGCACTTTCCGCGCGGGTAGGAGCCCCCGCATGCAGGTCACTGGCAAAAAAGAGACTTTTACCAGGGGGAGAGTCGCTTGGATACAAGCATGGGAGCGCTTCGCTCATGAGGGAGCCTTAAGCTTCTCCAGTGCGCCGTAGCCGTAAGGGCGAGGCCCTAAGATTTCCTCTACCTCCTCTTGGTAAAGCACTTCTTTTTCTAAAAGCTTTTCGGCAAGCGCCCGCACCTTATCGTAATGCTCCTGAAGCACAAGGCGAGCTCGCTCGTAAGCTTCTTGCAGGATGCGCTGCACCTCCGCATCTACACGGCGCGCCGTCTCTTCGGAGTAGGGCCGCTGCCAGAAGGTCTCTTCATTGGATTTGAAGGCCAGATGCCCCAGCTGAGACATGCCGTATTGGGTTACCATAGCGTAGGCCACTTGGGTTACACGCTCTAAGTCATTTTGGGCCCCCGTAGATATCTGCCCGAAGGTCAGCTCTTCCGAAGCCCGCCCCGCTAAGGTCATCGCTACCATGTCCAAAAGCTGGGGTTGGGTGTAGAGGTACTGCTCTTTGGGAAGGTACTGGGCATACCCTAACGCCGCATAGCCCCGAGGGATGATAGAAACCTTGAGGAGGGGATCTGCGTGTTCTAGAAACCAGCCAGCGGCGGCATGGCCTGCCTCGTGGTAGGCTACGATGCGCTTTTCCTCCGGCGAAATCACTCGGCTGCGCCGCTCCAGCCCCCCAATAACCTTATCAATGGCCTCCTGAAAGTCTGCCATCGTAATCGCGGGGCGGTCCCGCCGCGCCGCTATGAGGGCAGCTTCGTTGCACACATTCGCAATATCTGCTCCCACAAAGCCCGGCGTCTGCAAAGCAAGCTTATGCACATCTACATCCGGCGCTAAGATGAGGTTGCGCAGGTGTACCCGAAAGATCGCTTCGCGCTCTTTGATATCCGGCCTATCAATATAGATGGCTCTATCAAAGCGCCCAGGCCGTAAGAGTGCAGGGTCTAAGATATCCGGGCGGTTGGTCGCTGCCATGATGATAATCCCTGCGTCGGTATTGAAGCCATCCATTTCTACGAGGAGCTGGTTGAGGGTATTTTCTCGCTCATCGTTAGAGATGGGTACGTTTACTCGGCTGCGGCTGCGGCCTACCGCATCAATCTCATCAATAAAGATGATGCAGGGGGCTTTTTCTTTGGCTTGTCGGAAAAGGTCACGTACTCGAGCAGCCCCTACCCCCACAAACATCTCCACAAAGTCAGAACCGCTGATACTGAAAAACGGCACACCGGCTTCACCGGCGACAGCTTTTGCAAGGAGGGTCTTGCCGGTGCCTGGCGGACCTACCAGGAGCACGCCCTTCGGAATTTTCCCTCCTAGCCGAGTGAAGCGCTGTGGACTTTTCAGAAAATCCACCACCTCGCGCACCTCTTGTTTGGCTTCTTCCAGGCCTGCTACATCCTCAAATGTGATAGAAACCCGATTTTCGGCATCAAAGACCGCTGCTCGGCTGCGACCTATGTTAAATATGTTACCTGGTCCGGCTCCGCCGCCTCGAGGCCCCATCCGCCCAATCAAAAACACCCACACTGCAATAATGAGTATTATCGGAAGCACATACTGCAGCAAAATACCCAAATAGTCTGTGCGTTCCGTAACTTCGTACGGAATATGGCGCGCTTGGAGGTATTCTTCTAACTTTTCGGCGGAAACAACTCGGAAGCTAAACGGGAGCCAGCCCCAAAAGCTTTTTCGTTGGCGCTGCTGAATGTCTTGAAGTTCTCGCGCCTGGGGGGTGAGATGCACCTCGGCTTCGGCGCGATTGGCGATGATCACGACCCGTTGTACCAGCCGCCGTTCCACCCACTCCTGAAACTCCAGATAGGTAATCGGCACAGAGCTCTGCCGGTCTGGCATAAAGAAGAAAGACACCAGCAGCATCCCAAAAAGTAGGATATAGAGCCAGTAGAGATTGAAGCTGGGCTGGCGGGGGGTACGATTGCTCATACGCTACGAGAGAAACAAAAATACGCTTTTGCGCCCATATAGAGCCAATTTCGTTACTTTCGGGCGGATGCGGATTTTAGTGTGCAATGATGATGGCATTACGGCGCCGGGCCTGCGGGCACTCGTAGAAGTAGCTCAAGAGTTTGGGGAGGTAATCGTGGTAGCCCCCGACAAACCCCAAAGCGGCATGGGACATGCTATTAGTATCGGGGTACCCCTGCGGTTGTACCCTTCTCGGGAGTTTGGGGATATTCCGGCGTGGGCTTGTAGCGGAACTCCCGCCGACTGCGTCAAGCTCGCTACGGGTGTGCTCGGCGAGAAACCCGACCTCCTCCTCTCGGGTATCAATCACGGGGCAAATTTCTCTATTAGCGTATTCTACTCGGGTACGCTCTCGGCCGCTATTGAAGGTGCCTTTGAAGGCATACCCTCCTTAGGCATTTCGCTGCTGGATTATAGCCGAGAAGCGGACTTTACGGCAGCCCAGGCTATCGTTCGGGAACTGATCTTGCTTGTGCAAGCGCATCCCTTCCCCGCCCATGTGCCGCTCAATGTCAATATCCCCAAGCTGCCCCTTTCTGAGATCAAGGGCATTCGTCTAACGCGTCAAGCAAAGGGCCGCTTCGTGGAGCAGTTTGAGGAGCGGATAGACCCGTATGGGCAGCCCTACTACTGGATGGTCGGGCGCTTTGAGAGCCAAGATGCAGGGCCCGATACAGACCTGTGGGCACTGGAACGAGGGTATGTCTCTGTCTGCCCTCTCAAGATTGACCTTACCGCCTACGAGCAGCTAAACCATTGGGCTGTATTAGAGCGCTAATATGGGATTTTGGGATTGGCTGCGAGGTAAAAAGCAAGATCCCTCGGTAACCTCGGCTCCTGCCTTAGAGAAAGGCCTTACAAAGTCGCGCCAAAGTTTCTGGGGGCGGCTTAAGGCCCTTTTTACAGGGCGGCAGTCCTTAGACCCCGAGAGCCGAGAAGAGTTAGAAGCGCTCCTCCTCTCAGCCGATGTCGGCCCCACTGCTACCGAAAAGATCTTCACCACCCTGGAAGAAAGCTTACGCAAGCAGCCGCTTTCGGGGGCAGAAACTCTCATAGAGCGCCTAAGAACTATCCTAATAGCCTTTTTGGAGCGGCCGTTTGCTGCGCCTGAAGGGCACCCTTACGTAATCCTCCTCGTGGGCGTAAATGGAGTAGGCAAAACCACTACGCTGGCTCGCTTGGCGTATCGCCTCCGACAAGAAGGCCGCAAAGTATTGATGGGAGCTGCAGATACCTTTCGGGCTGCGGCGGTGGAGCAGCTACGCCGCTGGAGCGAGAAGCTTAGCATCCCCTTAGTAGACAAAGGCATGGGAGCCGACCCAGGGGCCGTAGCTTATGAAACCGTCCAGAAAGCCCTACAAGAATCCTACGATGTAGTCCTCATAGACACGGCAGGCCGTCTGCATACCCGCAAGCCGCTCATGCAGGAGCTAGGCAAAGTCTACCGGGTACTAGGTAAATCCCTGCCCGGCGCACCGCACGAGGTCCTTTTGGTGGTAGATGCTACCACAGGCCAGAACGCCCTTCGCCAGGCCGAAGCCTTTTGCGAAGTAACCCCTTGCACCGGCATCGTGCTAACCAAACTAGACGGCACCGCAAAAGGCGGTATAGCCTTTGCGCTCGTGGAAGAGACGGGTCTACCCATCCGCTTCATAGGCGTCGGCGAGGCCGCCGAAGACCTTCTGCCCTTTAGCCCCGACGCTTTCGTAGAGGGCCTTCTCAAATAAACGAATCGGCCCCTCTACGCAGGCGTAGGCAGTTTTTACTGTACATTTGCACAGTGTCTGAGCAGTTAGCTGCTATAGCCGCCGCAGCCGAGGCGGGCACGCCCCCAGAAGAGCTCCTCCAGCAGTTGGAGTCGCTCCATCAAAGTGTTTTGGAAGACTCGGAGTCCCGTGCCCAGTTTGAACGCGAAGTACTATCCATTGCGGGCGGAATCTACCTACCCCACATCTTCTGGACCTACTTAGCCGCCTTTATCTCTGACCCCGATGCATACCGGGCCTTTTTGGAGTACATCTTGCAGATATACGCACAACAGCCCCCTAATCCCTTCAACGATAAGCGTATGCAGCCCCTCTTGTATGTGTATTTCTCGGAGGAGGCGCCATTTTACCTCAGTCGGTTCTGGGATACTCTGCGTCGGCAAGCTCTCCCAGATAAATACGAATTTCTCCAAGGCGTTCATCAGAAAATGTCTCGCATCCCAGTTACCGTTAGGATTTTCCGTGAGAAGTTTGAACTTATTGGAGAGTATTTCCCTAATTTTGAAGCTTTAGCCTTACCGCTAACGGAGTTGAGGGCTTCCCTTACGCCGCAGGGATGACCGCTGCGAGCTGGCAGACCATGGGAGCAGTATCTATAGGGGCTATTTTAGGGGCACTCCTACGCTTCTGGGCAGGTCGCTGGCTCAATGTCTCTGCCATCAGTCCCTTAGGTACCTTCCTCGTCAATATCGCCGGAGCTTTTCTCCTCGGTCTCGTCATGGGGTACTTTACTAAAAAGCCCTACTCGCCTTCGTACTACGGCTTAGCGGCGGGATTTTGTGGTAGCTTGACGACCTTCTCCTCGCTGATTTTTGAGCTACATGAGATGCTTCAGCTGGGAGCTATCACCAGAGCTGGGTTGTATCTTTTGGCAAGCCTCATTTTGGGGTTAGGCGCCTTCGTTTTAGGCAACTTAGTGGCTGTATGGGTGCGCTGAGACACTCAACCTGGGCACTTCTGGCGTTATGTACGGTAGTATGGGGGCAGGCTCCTACCCTAAACCGAACCCAAGGCCTTCATACAGCTCGCCCTACGCAGGTGGCCTTAGTCGGTGTGCATGTGTGGGAAAAGCCTGGCAAAGTCACCCGAAATGCTGCGATCGTCCTGCAAAATGGCCGTATTGTGCGCGTAGAGTCTGCGGCGGCATTTCGGCCTCCCGCAGGTATGCAGGTTCTGCGCTACCCCGCTGGCACGTGGGTATATCCGGCCTTTGTGGAGGCTTGGAGCTCTTGGGGGCTACCTTCCCTCCCCGCGAAAAGCAGCCGCCTTCCGCAATACGAGACCAGCCGTCCCCCGCTCTTTTACCCGAATGATGCCGTACGATTAGACTTTGCTGCGGAGAGTAGCTTTGTCTATAACGCCCAAGAAGCTGCCCGCCTGCGCAAAATGGGCTTTGCCGTAGCTCACACTGCGCCAAAGGAAGGCATCTTTCGGGGAAGCGGTACTACGATCCTTCTCTCCGACGAAGGGCCTGCGCAGCAGCGCTATGTACTTGGGCCAGTAATCTGGCACGCCGGCTTTGAGAAAGGCCACGCCAGCCAAGAGTATCCTGGTTCCAAGATGGGAGCTATAGCCCTCATTCGCCAGATACTCTATGATGCCCTGTGGTACCGACAGCACGCCGATAGCCTAAAAAATCTCTCCTTAGAGCGTCTCATACGAGCGAGTACAGCGCCGATGCGCTGGTGCTGGACCGCCCAAGCGCCCGAGGATGCCTTCCGAGTAGCCCGACTTATGCGAGAGTGGGAGCAGCTCGCCCCTATACAATGGGCACTCCTGTCCACAGGCTACGAGTACGAGTGGGCCCCCTACCTGCCTAAAAATGGGCTATATCTGCTCCCGGTGGGGTTACCTGCCCCCCCTCCTGCGCATAGTCCGGACTTTTATGCGCAGCTGCCGCTACGAGCCCTGCGCCGGTGGGAAGCGGCTCCTTTTCGCTTCAAGTGGCTCATGCAGGCCGGCTGCAAGGTCGCCCTCACGAGCTATGGCTTGAATGAGCCCGAGACCTTCTGGGAACATTTGCGCACCTTAGCTCGCACGGGCATAAACCCGGATACCCTCTTATGGGCCCTTACCCAAGCGCCGGCGGAATGGCTAGGCCTTTCCACTGTCGGTCGCATCACACCTGGCGCCTGGGCCAACCTCCTAGTCTTCTCCGACACCTTGTGGAAGCCGCAATCCCGGCTTGTAGAAACTTGGGTAGCCGGCGAGCGGGAAGTCCTCATATCCCTCCCCCCTACCCAGCCTGCCGGCACTTATACCCTCTCTCCTCTGACCTGGCAGCTCCAGCTGCCCCTAGAATTACTCCCCACAAAAGCCCGTATTCTCGCTGGCTCCGATACCCTCACCGCAGAAGTTCAGTACAACCCCACAACCAATCTTTTCACCCTATCCATACCCCCCAAAATAGGCGGTGGGAGCCTTGCCTTTTCGGCAAAAAGCGATAGCCTTCTAGAGGGCACGTGGATCCAGCTTA
>CALKJV010000231.1 GCA_937995505.1 uncultured Bacteroidia bacterium
CGCGAGAAACCGCCGTCGTACATCTAGGGGTTCTGTCAGGCCGGGTAAGGTAATGCGTAAGACCTCCTCCTCGGGCACCTGGCTTGCTAAGGCGGCGCCTGCCTGCACTTTGAGGCTTTCTACTTGGGTAGGCAGGAGCACCCGCAGAGCCTCTCGTAAATCATCGGTTACTGTCTTGCCGCCTAAAGGTATCACGGCAAAATGCCGCAGGAGACCCTCTGCATAAGCGACCACCGTGGTGGTATATGCTCCTATGTACAGGAGGGCAGCTCCAGAGGCTTTGATCTCCTGCGGTAAGACAGCCTCTGCCGCTACAAGGGCTCGCGCGACAAAGGCTTCTACTTCCAACCCTAACCGTTGAAAGCATCTGCGTAGCATGTGTAGGGCTTCTTGCGGGGCATATAAAAGGAAAAAATTCCCCTCTAGCCGCACCCCACTCATGCCAAGGGGGTCGCGTATGTTGCGGCGCTGATCAATGTGGTACACCTGCGGAATGGCGTGTATCAGTTCCATGTCCGCAGGGGTAGGGCGTTGGGTAGCTTGCTGACGCAGCCGCTCTAAGTCTTGATAGGTAACTTCATGATCCTCCTCGGAAAAGGTAACAATGCCCGGCGTCCACTCCCCGTGTAGATGCGGATGGCTAATGCCTACCCATACTCGCCCGATGACGGTATTAGACTGCTGGCTAGCTTGGTGTAGGGCTTTTCGGATAGACTCCACGGCTTTTTCTATGTTAGCGACGCCGCGCTCATCTATCCCTTCGGCTGGGGCTGTGCCGATACCGAGTACACTGAGACGACCCTGTCCATCCGGCTGCCCTATCAGCACTCGAATTTGCTGGGTTCCGATGTCTACAACTGCGTGTATATCCCGAGAAGTTTGCGTATTGGTTTTTTTACTCATATCGATAGAGGAGAAAGTTTCATGAGAACTTAGGCTCTTTCGCATACAATTTGACCAGGTATGTAGAGGAGAATTGTACGGAAGGTATAGCCCCCTTCTTTGAGCTGAATGGCTCGCAAATATACATCCCATTGCTGTAAGGCTGTGGGTAGATGAGGGGTACGGCCTAAATGGAACGTTTCTGAAGAGATTTCTAAGTAGCCAATCCATAGCCCATCGGGGCGCTGGTAAAGGCGACTTACTGCTTGATGGTACCAGGGCTTAGCTTTCCACCAGCGCAAAAAGGTCTCAATTGCCGTGCTATCCCACCGAGGGGTCTCTATGATAGGCAAGTCTAAGGGCCGTGTTAGGGGCAAGCGATGCCCCTCGGCATCTACATAAAATTGTCTCAAAGGCAGAGCTACCCGAGCGACCGGTTGGCGCGTATGGGCTTGGAGACACACCACACCTGTGCCCGTGTAGTATATCTGTACCTTTTCAAATAGGGCGGTTTCTTTCAAGGCTTTGTAGGCGTTCCAGAGGCGTTTCTCGGGGGTTGGCCCTTCGGTGGCCTCAATGGAACGGGCTACCCAGCTGCTATCCCACAGAGAGCCGCTCCCCATGAGCCGCCATTCCCCTCGCAGCTGTAGCGCTGCATAATAAGAGTCCCCTAAGATCCAACTAAGCCCTGCCCCTAGTGTAGCAAAAACTGTCCAAAAGCCTCTAAGCCTCATACACTAAGTAATTTATGAGCGGTTCTACCCACTTATAAATGTCTCCTGCCCCGAGAAGGGCGATTACAGCGGGAGTAGATGAAGGCAGCATAGAAAACATCTCTGCTCCCAAAGGTAAGTCCTCTTCTACGGGTACTGTGATATGTGGAGAGATTAACCTATGGGTAACTTCGCCTGTGGAAGGTTCACGGGCGGCGTAAATGGGGAAAAGATAAACACGGTCTGCTAAGGAAAGGGCTTCCCCAAATTGCTTAGCAAAAAATGCCGTACGACTATACAAGTGTGGTTGAAAGAGTACGAAAAGCGGCTTAGAGGGAAAAGCTTCGCGCAGCGCTTGTAAAGTGGTACGGATTTCGGTGGGGTGGTGGGCGTAGTCGCTTACGATGAGGTGGCCTGTGGGCAAGGAATAAAGTTCCATGCGACGGTGTACGCCGGCAAAGTCTTGAAGGGCCTGGGCCAGCTTTGCAAAAGGCAGCCCTAAGGCTTCTAAGAGGGTCAGGGCAGCTGAGGCATTCTCGGCATAGGCGCGGCCTAGCTGGTGCCAGCCTACCTCACGCCTTTTCCCTTCCCACTCGTACTGAAAGCATACCTGCCCTTCTCGGGCTTCGTACGCTGAGAGCTGGTACCGTAGCAGAGGCCTTCCGAGATCGGGCAAGCGAGCAGGGCCTACGCATAGTCCTTTCACTTGCTGAGCGAAGGTGCGATAAGCTTCTCGCACGCCCTCTGCCGAACCGTAGATTTCTAAATGATCAGCCTCTACGCTTTGAATAATAGCGTGGGCTGGCTTCAGCAGGAGCATGGCTCGGTCGTACTCGTCTGCCTCCGCGACAGCCCAGTGGCTGGTGCCTGCTATGTAGGTATTGTGGAAGTTTCGCATGAGCCCTCCTACGAAGGCTGTAGGGGATTCCCCGAGGGCATGGAGGAGCCAGGTCAGGATAGCGCTGGTAGAGGTTTTCCCGTGGGCGCCTGCCACGGCAAGCACCTGATAGGGCTCCAGCACCCGGGCTAAAGCCGCTGCACGCCGCCAAGTGGGTAAGCTGCGCTGCTTGACCGCTTCCCACTCCGGAAAGTCTGCTGGGATGGCTGGGGTATAGATTACGCCTTCGGCTGCTGCCAAGCGCTCGGGATTTGGGTGAAAGTCAATCGGTATGCCCAGCCCTGTGAGAATTTCAGTTTGGGGCGAGGTTTCGCGGTCGTAGCCAGAGAGCTCGTGCCCCTTGTGCCAGAGGTGCTGGGCGAGAGCGCTCATCCCTACGCCCCCGATACCCCATAGACGAAGTCGCTTAGGCAGTTCCATACGCCAGCTCGTGAAGGGCTCGGGCTAGGACTTCTGCGGCATCCGGTCGGGCTAACCCTCCCGCCGCAGCGGCACGCTTCGCTCTCAGCGATGGGTCTTGTAGTAGCTCCAGTACAGCGGTACAAAGGGAGCTCTCGTCGGTTTCCTCTACTAGGGTAGCAGCGCCGTGGTCTTGCCAGTACTGGGCATTTTTGCGCTGGTGATCTTCGGCTACATGGGGGGAGGGGACGAGTACAGCGGGTTTGGCCCACCAAGCCAACTCCCCTAAGGTAGAGCCGCCCGCCCGGCTGACTACAATATCAGCTGCGCTATAAGCCGCTATCATGTTCTCTATGAAGGGCAGAGTACGGATAGCGGAGTCTTCTATTGAGGGATTTTCTCGGCCGACTTGCCACAGAAGGGTAGCGCCTGCTGCGATCCACTTGGGAGCTGCTGAGGCTACCGCCCGATTGAGGGCAGAGGAGCCCTGACTACCGCCCAGTACAAGGACCATCGGTCGATCTGGTGGGAATTGCCAGAGGGCTTTGGCTTCTGCGGCGGTGAAGCGGCTGCGGTCGGCTTCCGTGAAGCGCACGGGAACCCCCAGCCATTCGCTGGGCTTTTGGACGCCAGCGGTCTGGGGAAAAGCCCCATAGATGCGATCAGCCCAGCGGCTCAGCCACCGTATAGTGCGCCCCGCATGCCAATTAAGCTCCAAAAGCACCAACGGAACCCCCCGTATAGCTGCCCACAAGCCCGGTAGCAAGCCCGGATAACCCCCTGTGGTGAAAAGTACCCGAGGTTGATACTTTTTGAGTAACCGATGCACCTCTTTTGTGGCACGGGGCAGACGCTCCACCAACCGAAGGTTGCGCCAGCCCAGGTGAGGTTGCCATCCGGCACTGGGCACGCCTTGCCAGGGGATGCCCGTGGGCTCTATCCAGGCAGCTTCTCGCCCGCCGGTCACACCTATCCAGTAGATGGGCTGCTCCGGCCAGTGCCGCTGCCAAGCTTGCGCCACCGCTAAAGCCGGAAATACATGTCCCCCAGTACCTCCCGCTGCAATCACCAGGCTCATGAGGATAAAGCTTTTCGGCTAATCGCCGTCGCAAGGCCTAAAATGAGTGCCTGTACTAAGAGTGAGCTTCCCCCCAAGCTAATCCATGGTAAAGGTACGCCAGTGATAGGAAAGACTTCTAAACTTACACCCACATGAATCCCCACTTGAAAGGCGATCTGCAAAAAAGCCCCTACCAGAAACAGCTGCCCAAACCCCTGCGCTACGGTAGCAAGGGCAGCCAAGCGCCATAAAAACAGGCCATACAGCCCTAAGATAACGAGCCCTCCGAGGAGGCCGTACTCTTCTATGAGGATAGAGTAAGCGAAATCGGAGTACGACTGGGGCAGGTAATACCGTTGTGTGCTACGGCCAGGGCCCTTGCCCCAAAGCCCGCCCGAGTACACTGCTAAAGAGGCGTGCGCTCGCTGGTAATCGTCGGCTTTGCCCGTGGAAGCAGCGTTCTCTTTCCAGAAGGTAGCGATGCGCTGCTGCCATACCTTCGCTCGGGGAGCAAAGATAAAAAGTCCTATTAACCCTATCAGGCCCATCAAGCTGAGGCGCACCATGGATCGGAGAGGTAGCCCGCCGATATAGAGAAAGAGGAGAGCTAATGTCAAGAGGAGGAGGCCGTTGCTGAGGTTGAGGGGAGCAATTAGGGCAAAGGTGAGACCGATTCGCCAGAGGAGCGGAAAGAGCCCTTCCCAATGCTTGAGCGCCTCGGGAGCGGCAGCCATACGGTAGGCTAGAAGCCCCATAAGACCAAAGCGGGCAAGCTCAGAAGGTTGCAGCGAGAGCCCTCCCACATAAATCCAGCGCTGAGCCCCGCTTCCGCGGAAAAAGGTATACATCAGTAGCGCTATACTGATCCACCAGAGCCCCTCAAAAGCAGGCCCCCACCGCCGGTAGTCGGTGAAGTGCATGGCATACGCCCCAAAAAGCGCCAGAAGTACCGTGAGACCATGCTTGATGAGGTAGTACTCAGGCATTTCGGGGTGATAGCGAAAGACTAGCCCTACACTGGCGCTATATACCACTAATAGCCCGATGAGGCTCAGGAAGAGGGCGATTGCCCAGAGCGTGCGGTCTCCTCGTAGGGCTCCCAGCATAGAGGACGCAAATATGTTTGGACTTGGGGCGGGGGAGGGAGATTGTGGATAGAAGAGTTTTGCGCAGGCTAAGGCGTGGATGAAATCACACCTGGCAGAAGTTGCCGAGTCTCTTCGGGTAGGTCAGCGAGCGCCCCCTTAGCCAAATGCACGGTCGTAAGTATGCCCCCTCGGATGTTGTAGCGAAGGGATAAGCGCAGGTATCGCGGCTGCAGCACCGCCCACAGGTCTTCAAAGATAAGGTCGGCTACCGGCTCTTGGAAGATCTCTTCGTTGCGGTAGCTGAAAAGGTACATTTTCAAGGCTTTGAGTTCTATGCATCGGTCGGAGGGCACATACCAGATATCCAGCGTGCCGATGTCGGGAAGCCCTGTGCCGGGGCACACCGCGCTAAACTCTTCGGTGTGTAGGTGGATAACCTGGGGCTGCTCGGTTACAAGGGTAAAGGTCTCCAAGAGCGCTCGCCTTTCGGGCTTGCGTACCTCGTCGCGCGTATCAGCGATTCGGATGGGCATCGGGCGAAGGAAGCATTTTGAGCCAAGCTATCTCTTGCGGAGAGAGATAACGCCATTGGCCGCGCGGTACCCCTTTGCGGTTAATCGGTCCAAACGCAATCCGATCCAAACTTTTGACTTTATAACCCAAGTGCTCCAACATGCGTCGCACGATGTGCTTTTTGCCGATGTGGAGGGTAAGCACGAGGGTATAGGGGTCTTCTAAGTAGGCTTCGTCGGCTTGGGCAGCGCCGTCGGGTAGCGGTATGCCCCGCAGAAGCCGTTCTACCACCTCGACGTTCATAGGCTTGATAGTAGTGGCCCGATAGGTGCGGGGTACCTTGGAGCGGGGATGTAGGAGCTTTTCCGCTAAGTCTCCGTCATTCGTAAGCAAGAGAATGCCCGTGGTGTTGCGGTCCAGGCGTCCGACGGGATATAGCCGTGCAGGGGTTACTCCTTCCAAGAGGTCAAGCACTGTTTGTCTCCCGTGCATATCTTTTACAGTACAGAGGGTGTTTTTGGGCTTATTGAGCAGGATATACACGGGCTTTTCGGGGTAGATACGCTGGCCTTTATAGAATATCTGGTCTTTTTCGGGATCTACATACTGCCAAGGTTCACGCATAGTTTCGCCGTTGACGGAGACTTGCCCGTTTTGGATGATTTCTGCGGCGCGTCGGCGAGAGGATACGCCCGCCAGAGCGAGGAAGCGTACCAGCCGTATGGGACCCACAGAGTATGCGCTCGGGCTTTTCTGGCTTGGAAGAGAAGTATCCTTCGTCTCAGCTCTGGGTCGGATAAAAAGCTGCTTATCGGAGCTATTTCTCACGAGGGGCCTCCTGGGCGACGGGGATCGGTCTCTTTTGCTTGATGGGGGGGCTTGAAGGCTTGCCCTGTGCTCCGGAGAACGCCGCAGATCATTTCTGCGAAAGGGGCTGGAGGATTGCTGGCGTGAAGGGCCTTCGCCAGTTTGTGGCTTCTCTTCTGTTCTGCGACCCGAGGACCTCCAGGAAGGACGAGCAGGATATGGCGATGACTTAGCGGAGCTTTTACCTGCTGAAGATGCCTTGTGGTGTCGGCTGGCTTGCTGTGATGGGCTTTCGTAGAAATGGTCGGAGGATTGCTGGCGTGAGGGGCGCTTACGAGCTTGTGGCTGCTCCTCCGAGCGGCCCGAGGACCTCCGGGAAGGGCGAGTAGGGTACAGTGATGTCTTAGCGGAGCTTCTCGAGCGAGAGGGACGCCTCTGTGAGCCAGCGACGGGCTCTTTTGAGTGACGACGGGACGAGCCAGAGGAGGAGTTAGACATAGACTGCGAAAGGTACACTTTTTTCTCTCCCCAGATGGGAACTGGGCGAACCTCCTCTCTAACTTTGCGCCCCATGATAGAACTCGCTCGCTTGCGAGAGGCATCGGAGGAGGTCATCGCCACCTTAGCCAAAAAAGGGTTTGATGCCGGCCCTCTCGTAGAGCAGGCCTTAGCGTATGACGCTGAGCGCCGTCAGCTGCAGAAATCCTTGGATGAAGCTCGTTCCCAGATCAATCAGCTCTCCAAAGCCATCGGCGAAGCCGCCCGTCGCGGCGCCACCGCCGAAGCCGAATCCTACAAGGCTGAGTCTACCACCCTAAAAGCCACCATCCAGCAGCAAGAAGCCGCCCTGCGGGAGACTGAAGCTAAACTGCATGAGCTGCTCATCCGTTTGCCCAATCCGCCGCACCCTTCGGTGCCAGGAGGCCGTTCGGCTGCAGAAAATGTGGTAGTCTCGCAAAATGCCTACCCTCTCCTCCCTGCTGACGGGCGTTTACCCCATTGGGAGCTTGCAGAGAAGCGGCACCTCATAGACTTTGAGCGGGGCGCAAAAGTGACCGGCAGTGGCTTCCCCTTCTACACTGGAGACGGCGCTAAGCTCCAACGCGCCCTCATCGCCTTTTTCTTAGATGAGGCCGAAAAGGCCGGCTACTTAGAGATGGAAGCCCCGTTTCTGGTCAATACCGATACCGCTTTTGGTACAGGCCAGCTGCCAGATAAAGACGCCCAAATGTATTATGTGCCCTTAGACGAGCTGTACCTTATCCCTACCGCCGAAGTGCCCCTGACTAACTATTTCCGCGGAGAGATCTTAGAGGAAGCCCAACTGCCAGTAAAAATATGCGGCTATTCTCCTTGTTTCCGGCGGGAAGCGGGCTCCTACGGGAAAGACGTGCGTGGCCTTAATCGCTTGCACCAATTTGACAAGGTAGAGATTGTGCAGATTGTGCGGCCAGAGGTTTCCTATGAGGCGCTGGAAGAGATGCGCTTATATGTGGAGTCTTTGGTGGATCGCTTGGAACTTGCACGCCGTACGGTGCTTCTGTGCGGGGGGGATATGAGTTTTGCTTCGGCGAAAACCTATGATGTGGAGGTATGGAGCCCTGCGCAGCAGCGGTGGCTAGAGGTGAGTTCGGTCAGTAACTTTGAGACCTTTCAATCCAATCGCATGAAGCTTCGCTATCGTCGGGGGAAGGCCACTGACCTGGTCCATACCCTAAATGGAAGTGCGTTAGCTTTGCCGCGCATCGTGGCGGCCCTTTTAGAGACGCATCAGCTTCCAGATGGTCGGATCCGTGTGCCTGAAGTTCTACAGCCCTACCTCAAAAAAGCTTACCTATGAGCTTAGACCTGGCCCGATTAGCAGCGTTTGCGAAAGAGCAGGGCTTTATCTACCCAGGCAGTGAGCTGTATGAGGGCGTAGGGGGCATTTATGACTACGGCCCGCTGGGCGTAGAACTCAAACGCCGCTTAGCTGACTTGTGGTGGCGCGCCATGACCCAAGTGCACGAAAACATCGTAGGTCTGGATTCGGCTATCTTGATGCACCCCCGCGTGTGGGAAGCCTCCGGTCATGTAGAGGCTTTCCACGACCCCCTAGTGGACAACAAAACCTCTAAAAAGCGCTACCGCGTAGATACGCTCATAGAGGACTATGCGCAGCGCTTAGAGGAGCGAGCGCGTAAAGAGGTAGAGAAGAAGCTCCGAAAAGCGGGTCGCCCCTTAGAGGCTTTGGAGGAGGAGCTGGGGCAGCACCGCGACTATCAGCGGGCGCAGAGTTTGCGGGCTCGCCTCGTCGCCGCCATGCAAACCAAAGATTGGGCGGCCCTCACCGAGCTGCTCCATACCGAAGCTATCCCTTGCCCCGAGTCGGGTTCTACGGAATGGACCGCCGTGCGTCAGTTCAACCTCATGTTCTCTACGCAGCTGGGAGCCGTCGCCGATGAGGCCTTCACCCTGTACCTGCGGCCCGAAACCGCTCAGGGAATCTTTGTAGACTTTCCCTTAGTGCTCAAAACTACCCGCCAAAAAATCCCTTTCGGCATCGCCCAAATCGGTAAAGCCTTTCGCAATGAGATCGTAGCCCGTCAATTTATCTTTCGCATGCGGGAGTTTGAGCAGATGGAGATGCAATTTTTCGTGCGGCCGGGTACAGAAGCCCACTGGTACGAGTATTGGAAGGCTCATCGCATGGCTTGGCATCGCCACACGGGCCTGCGCCCCGAAAACCTCCGCTTCAAAGACCATGAGCACCTCGCCCACTACGCTAAGGCAGCCGTAGATATTGAGTTTGCGTTTAGCTTTGGCTTCAAAGAGCTGGAGGGCATTCACTCCCGCTCGGATTATGACTTATCTCGGCACGCGGCTTTCAGTGGCAAAAAGTTAGAGTATTACGATGAAGCCCTCGGAACCTCCTACGTACCGTACGTGGTAGAGACCTCGGTAGGGCTGGATCGGCTCGTGCTGGCGCATTTGTCGCAGGGGTATTCGGAAGAGATGGCCCCTACGGCCGAAGGTGGCCAAGAGCTGCGCACAGTGCTCAAGCTCCATCCCCTCCTTGCGCCTATTCAGGTGGCAGTTTTTCCTCTAGTGCGTAAAGAGGAATTTGTACAACGGGCCCGCCGCCTGTATGAGGAGCTTAGGTTTTCCTTCACGGCGGCTTACGAAGAGAAAGATTCCATTGGGCGCCGCTATCGCCGCTATGACGCAAAAGGCACGCCTTTCGCTATCACGATTGACGGGCAGACCTTAGAAGATGATACGGTTACGTTGCGGGACCGAGATACGCTTGCCCAGATACGCTTGCCCCTCTCAGCCGTAGAAGCGTACCTACACGAACGCATAAGCGTAGCAACCTGGCT
This sequence comes from uncultured Bacteroidia bacterium, assembly GCA_937995505.1. Taxonomy (GTDB): domain Bacteria; phylum Bacteroidota; class Bacteroidia; order SpSt-205; family SpSt-205; genus SpSt-205. The sequence continues at coordinate 9,720 of CALKJV010000231.1, forward strand.
GCGATCCCTCCCCACAAGCTAGAAGGGAGCTTGGTAGGCCCCCTTCTACTTGCCAGAGAGAAGTTGCTGCCAATAATCAGAGATGAATGACCTCGCCGTAGGCGGCGGCGGCGGCCTCCATGATGGCTTCGGAAAGGGTGGGGTGGGGGTGTACGGTCTTGGCGAGCTCGTGGCCGGTGGTCTCTAAGCGCCGAGCCGCTACTAGCTCCGCTACCATCTCAGTCGCATTTGCACCTAAGATGTGTGCGCCTAAAAGTTCGCCATACTTCGCATCAAAAATGAGCTTGACAAGGCCTTCATTTTTTCCGATAGCCGAGGCCTTTCCTGAAGCGGTATAGGGGAATCTGCCCACTTTGATCTCGTAGCCTTTTTCTTTGGCGGCTTTTTCGGTCAGGCCCATGGAGGCCACTTCGGGCTGGCAGTAGGTACAGCTGGGAATACTGCTGTAATCTAGCGGCCGAGGGTCCAGCCCAGCAATCTTTTCCACGCAGACAATTCCTTCTGCAGAGGCTACGTGGGCTAAGGCCGGCGTGGGAAGCACATCACCAATCGCGTATATGCCTGGCACGGAGGTTCGGTAAAACTCATCTACTGCAATGCGTCCCTTCTCTGTGCGGATGCCGAGGGCTTCCAAGCCGAGCCCATCGGTATTGGGGGTAATTCCCACTGCGAGGAGGGCGAGTTCGGCTTCTACTTGTAGGGTTTCTTTGGGGGTTTGTAGGGTAGCTTTGATGCCCTTTCGGGTTTTTTGCAGTTCGGTTACCTGCGTGCTTGTGAGGATAGTGAGGCCTTTTTTCTTGTAGATCTTTTCCAGCTCGCGGGCGATCTCTTCGTCTTCTCGGGGTAGGATGTGGGGGAGGGCTTCTACGAGGGTGACTCGGGTACCGAGTGTGTGGTAAAAGTAGCTAAATTCCACGCCGATGGCGCCAGCGCCGATGACGAGGAGGCTTTCGGGCTGCTTGGGGAGGGTCATGGCTTCGCGATAGCCTATTACTTGCTTGCCATCAATAGCGATGTGCGGTAGAGAGCTTGCGCGTGCGCCCGTAGCGATAATAATATGATCGGCTGTGCGCTTCTCTACTTTGCCCTCAGGCGTAGTAATCTCTACGGCGGGGCCTGGAAGCAGTTTAGCGGTGCCTTTGTGGACAGTAATTTTATTTTTCCGCATCAGAAAGTCTATACCCTTACTCATCTTATCGGCTACGCTTCGGCTGCGCTGGATGATTTTGGTAAAGTCAAAGGAAGGGTCAGCGACTTTGAGGCCGTAGTCTTGGGCGTGTAGGAGGTAGTCGTAGATCTCGGCGGATTTGAGGAGGGCTTTGGTGGGGATGCAGCCCCAGTTGAGGCAGACCCCACCGAGGTTTTCTCGCTCTATGAGGTGCACTTCAAAGCCGAGCTGTGCGGCCCGAATGGCAGCTACGTAGCCGCCGGGACCGCCGCCAATCACGAGGAGGGTCTGTGCCATGGGGGCAAAGATACGCTGTCCGCTTCACCCCCCCTTGCAAACTTCATTTTTGCCGTATATTTGCCATCTGTAAAGCACACTCTGTATGCTAAGACGAGCCTACGTTACCTTCCTCCTGGGTGGGCTAACTGCCCTCCTGTGGGCCCAGCAAGATGCCGGAAAGCTGCGCGGTGTCGTGCGAGATAAGGTTACGCGCGAGCCATTGTCTTTTGCTACGGTCGTAGCTCTCCAAAATGGCATTGTCAAGGGCGGAACCAATACCGATGAGAACGGGAATTACAGTATAGCCCCGCTTAGCCCAGGTACGTACGATGTGCGTGCGAGTTATGCTGGAAAGACCTTTACTGTAAGCGGCGTGGTCGTAACGGCTAACCGAACGATCGTGCTGGATATAAACATGGAAGCCAGTGTAGAGACCGAGACGCAAGTCATAGTAGACTATAAGGTTCCTCTCTTTGAGAAAGATGAGACGGTTACAGGCAAGACGATCACCCTAGATCAGATTCAAAAGATGGGCACCCGAAACATCAATGCTTTTTTAGCGACTACGGCAGGTGTATATCAGGCGGATGATAAATTTGGGGCAGGGATTAGCGTGCGAGGAGCCCGCGGAGATGCTACGCAGTACTTTATAGACGGGGTGCGTGTGATAGGGACTTTTGCGATGCCGCAGCGAGGTATCTCGCAGCTTTCTGTGTATACCGGGGGTATACCGGCTGAATTTGGGGATGTAATGGGGGGGGTAGTGCAAATTACAACGGGCGGGCCCAGTGCAAAATATACCTTCGGCGGTGAGGTACAGTCCAGCCAGTTTACCGACCCTTACAAATTCAATCTCTTTGCTTTCAATACTTCAGGTCCTATCTTTTTTCGTACGACAGAAGAGGGAGGTAAGGTTCCGATACTGGGCTTTGCCTTTACAGGAGAGTATCAGCATGAACGGGACTATGACCCGCCCTATGGGGGGGTATACCGGGTAAAGCCGGAGGTCTTAGAAGATTTGCGGCAGGTCCCCTTGCAACCTTTTGGTACGCGGCAGGCCTTTTTCGTCAATCGTGCGAACTTCCTCCGCCCAGAAGATATAGAAAATATAAAGTATCGTCAGGGTGCTACCCTCCGCCAAGTGCGAGCCAATCTCCGAGCGGACCTCCGCCTGGCAGAGAATGCCTTCATAAAGTTTGGCTTTGGTATAGAAGACTCAAAAAGAGATTTATGGGGGCTGGCTCGTTCGCTTTTAGCCTACGACAACATGGCGGTTCGGTATGCTCGCACTGCCCGAGGCTTCGTGAGACTACAGCAAACCTTCCCTGGCGACACGGGCAGTCTCCTTAAGAGCTTCTTCTACACGCTGCAGTTTGACTACACGCGCTTTGATGGTCGTTCGGTGGACCCTGATTTTGGCTTAGATTGGTTTCGGTATGGGCATATTGGGCGCTTTGAGACCCGCTACGCAGAGCTCCTGGTGCCCACCCTCGTGAATGGGAACCTCCCCGCATATGAGACCCAAGGTTTTGTAGAAAACGAGTATCTTTTTGACCCCTCTAATAGCAACCACCCCATACTTGCCAACTATAACCTTTTCATCTACAATTATTTAGCCCAAAACCCTCGCCCTCTCTTCAACCCTGCCACACTCACGGTAGAGCCCAGCAGTCGGGTACGCAACTTTATAGAGCTCCTCCAGTTAGGAGGCAATGTAAACGGCCTGTTAGGAGCCCAGACCCTGATTTATAACCTTTTCTTAGGGCAGGGGTATATCGCCTCGGGGGGCCCTTCTTTTGATAATGCCGACATGTTTCGGGTTACCGGCCAGGCGGCCGCAGAGCTTGGGCGCCACAATCTCAAGGTCGGTTTTGAGTTTGATCAGCGATATGCTCGCTTCTATGGGGTAAGCATGACCGGCTCAGGCGGTCTATGGAACCTCATGCGCCTGTATGCCAATCGGCACATTAGCGAGCTTGATCGAAACAACCCCATTGTGTCTGGCGACACGATCCGCTATCCTCGCCTCTACCAAGCGGACCAGCAGAGCTACTTTGACAAGCAGATGCGCCAGAAGCTGGGCTTGCCCGAAAATGGATTAGATGTAATAGATCCCGATGCGATGGATCCTAGCTTCTTCAGTCTGCGCATGTTTGATATCAATGACCTCTTTGCGGGGGGCGATCCCGCTGTGGGCTATCAAGGATATAACCCCTGGGGTGAGAGAACTCGTCGGGTAGCCCCAGAAAAATTCTTTACTGACCGAGAGAATCGCCCACAAAATGCTTTTGCCCCTACTTATTTGGCTTTCTACTTACAAGATAAGTTTGAGTTTGACCGAATGTTCTTCAATCTTGGAGTTCGGGTAGACCGTTACGATGCGAATCTCCCCGTTCTGAAGGACCCCTATATCATACGACCCTTCTACCGAGCGGAGGAAACGGCTCGGCTCTTAGGCATATCCCTGCCCCAGGGGGTAGGAGGCGATTGGGTAGCCTACGTGGATAATGCCCTCAATCCGACTCGCATTATTGGCTACCGAAGCGGAAATGTATGGTATGATGCGAATGGAGCTCCGACTAGCGCTTTAGCTATTATCAGAGCTTCGGGTGGGCGTGCGCTGCCTCACATCAAGGCCGATAGCCTCACCTTTGACGCCTTTGAGGACTATAAGCCCCAAATCAACATTATGCCCCGTATCTCTTTCTCCTTCCCTATTTCGGATGAGGCTACCTTCTTTGCCCACTATGATGTGCTTACGCAGCGCCCCCGAGTCGGTCAAGTTGCACAGTTCGTAGATTATCTTTTCATCCTACAGAATGCCACGCTCGCCGTAGATAACCCCCGTATGCGCCCTGAAAAAACGATTGACTTTGAAGTAGGCTTCAAGCAGCTGCTTACTTCCAATATCGCCCTCTCTATCGCAGGCTACTACCGAGAGATGCGCGATATGGTGCAGAGCTTCTCGTTCTTTGGGGGGTATCCTGTGAGTTACACGAGCTTTGAGAACTTAGACTTCTCTACGGTAAAGGGGATCAACATTGATTTGGATATTCGGCGGATAGGCGTGCTGGAGCTGCGTTTCGCCTATACACTCCAATATGCGCAGGGCACTGGCTCTTCGGCTACTTCTAGTCGGGGGCTTATTGGCAGCATAGAAGGCTTCAATGTGTTTCGCTCGCTTTTGCCGCTTTCGTTTGACCAGCGGCATACCTTTACAGGGGTAGCGGACATTCGCTTCCTGGAACGGGGAGTAAAAGGACCAGCCATTACCATCGGCGAAAAGACCATCTATCCCCTTTTGGGCGCTGGTGTCAATATCACTTATAACTTAGGTTCGGGGCGTCCCTATACTCGCTTCCTCCTTCCCAACCCGGCGGACGTGCAGTTTGGGGTGAACCCCGTCAATCTCATCAGTGGCCAGCCTCTGAGCAATAATCTTCCTTGGTATAACCGATTTGATGTGCGGGTAGACCGCGATTTTATCATCCGACGCGGCGAAGACAAGCAGTCTATTCTAAATGTCTATGTTATATTCCTCAATGCGCTCAATCAGCGCAATGTAATAGGGGTATATCCCTATACAGGCCTGCCGGATGATAGTGGGTATATTCAGTCTCCTGTCGGTCAGCAGCTGGCGCAGAGCCAGTATTCCAAGGAGACCTTTGAGTATCTGTATCGCATCAAAGAGCGCAACCCTGGGCTTCTGGGAGCGCCGTTGCGAATTCGTCTCGGTTTGCTTTTCACCTTCTAACCTTATAACTTTGTAGATATGCATAGGATAGCGAGCCTTGGTTTACTGATCGGGCTTCTCCTGGGAAGCCTGCAAGCTCGGGAAATTTTAGGCAATGTAGAGAGAAGGGTGGCTCCCCGTACCGCTAATAACTGTACGGCCCCCACCTCCAGTGTACAATTAGACATCAATAATGTCCGCTGTCTGATCCACAATGGCGGGGATATGTGGTGGGATCTCGTAGGAAATCCTCGGTACGAGATCCCAAAGGTGCCTCCAGGGGTCCCAGCCATTCACTCTATGTTTGCCCATTCCATTTGGATTGGGGGTGTAGATGCTGGTGGTCGGCTGCGGGTAGCGGGGCAGACTTATAGGCAGAGCGGCCTAGACTTTTTTGCCGGGCCGCTCTCGCTCCAAGGTACCACAGATGCAGCCACTTGCCAGCAGTGGGATAGACACTTCGTCATCAAACGAGAGGAGATAGATGCCTTCCGGGGGGAGTTTGTGACAAACCCCAGCGGCATCAATCTCGGTAACTATCCCAATATCGTAAGCTGGCCGGCTATCAATCCCACCCCTGGCTTTGAGCGAAATCTCGCCCCGTATGTAGATGTAAATAATGATGGGGACTACACGCCAGCCGCCGGGGACTACCCCGATGTATTGGGGGATATGGCTATCTGGTGGGTGTACAACGATAAAGGGAATGTCCACACCGAAACTGGCGGCTTACCCATCGGAGTGGAAATTCAGGCGATGGCCTTTGCCTTTGCTACGACTAACCAGATCAACGACATGACCTTCTACAAGTACCGCATCATCAACCGCGGTACGCTGAGCCTTAATCAGACTTATCTCGGGGTTTGGGCGGATCCAGACTTGGGCTTTTACAGTGATGACTATGTGGGGTGTGATACGGTGCGGGGTTTGGGATTCTGCTACAATGGTGATTTTGACGATAACCCGCCTACGGGCTATGGCACTAAGCCTCCAGCTATCGGAACCGACTTCTTCCAAGGTCCGCTAAACGAGTTTGGTCAGCGCCTTAAGATGACCAACTTTGTCTATTACGAGAATGACTTTAGCGTGCGGGGGAATCCTACTAATGCTATCCAATTCTACAACTACCTGCGCTCCGTGTGGAAAGACGGCTCGCCTATGGTGTACGCGCCGCCCTGCGGAGGGAATGGCTACGGGACGGGTACCCCGACGAATTACATGTATCCAGGAAATCCTGTGCCAGGATGTCCTTTCAATAATCAGCCTCTCGGCTGGGCCGAGGGAAATGCGCAGAATCCTGGTCCTGTGTGTAGTACGCCTAATCCTCCCTTTGACCGACGATATATCCAGTCGGCTGGCCCCTTCCGCTTAGACCCTGGCGCCGTCAATGAAATCGTAATCGGTGTGCCCTGGGCGCGAGATGAGAACGCTACCTACAGTACTAACGGCGCCGTGAGTTCGGTATGTGTCCTGTATCAAGCCGATGACATCGCTCAAGCCCTTTTTGATAATAACTTCCAGCTCGTAGAAGGTCCAGACGCTCCTGACTTGGATATTGTTGAATTGGATCGCGAGCTCATCCTCAAATGGTCCTACAAAAATCCGCTCTCTAATAACTTTAGAGAAGACTATCGCCAAGCCGATCCCGTATTGCTGGCTTCCGGTGCAGCAGACCCCTTCTATCGCTTTGAGGGCTTTTTAGTGTATCAGCTGCGCGATGCTCGAGTCTCTGTAACGGATCTTAGTGATCCTAATAAGGCAGCCCTGATCGCTCAGTGTGACCTCCGAAATGGCATAACTACCATCGTAAACCGAGAAGTAACCGTTATACCCGGCCAATCTACCCCTTTCATCGTAGACAAGGTCATGGTCAATGGAAAAGACGAGGGGCTCTTCTACTCGCTTCAAGTGAAGGAAGACAAATTTGCTGAGGGTACCGACCCACTTCTCGTCAATTACCGGCGGTACTATTTTATGATCGTTGCTTATGCCTACAACGGAGACCCGATTAACAATATCAAGTTTATCATAGGTCGCAAAAATGTGCGCAGCTACGAAGCTGTACCGCATAAGGTGGAGTTTGAGCGGATGGGCACAGTGCTAAATAGTGTATACGGAGATGGTGTCAAGGTTAGTCGTGTAGCTGGACAAGGTAATGGCGGAAACTTCCTTCGCCTTACGCCAGAGTCAGAACTGCAGCTCTTGAGCCCTCCCTATCGGGCTACGCCTGTCACG
>CALKJV010000232.1 GCA_937995505.1 uncultured Bacteroidia bacterium
TGAGACCGTAGGTAAGCAAGGCTACGAGAAAAACTAACCCTCCAAAAAGGCGAGTTTGCTGGGTATAAGGCATCGGCGGCAAAGATAGCCCAAAGCCCCTTACTCGGTCAGCCCTACTCGGTCGCTGAGGTCCGAACGCAACCGGCCCTCAGGGTCGAGTCGCGCTTTATGCTGAGCGAAAATCTCCCAAGCCGGATAAGTCGCCCGAAACTGCTCAGGCTGCAGAAGGGCATCTTTGGTGAGGTAGATTTTGCCGCCTTCGGCTAAAACCTGGTCTGTGAGCTGCGTGAGAAGGTGGCGAATAGAGGGGGTATTGGGTAAGTCTATGGCGAGCGTCCAGCCTGGTCCTCCAAACCCTAGCGGTCCGGGCTGAGCCCGCAAGCGCTTGAGTACGGTCAAGAAACTGCGAGCTGGAGCCGCTCGCAACCGTTCCCACAGCCGAGCAAAACCTACTGCCGAAGGCACTATAAATTGATACTGCAAGAATCCTTGGGGCCCCCAAAGGCGATTCCAATGGCGCACGCCATCTAGCGGAAAGAAGAAGCTGGCATACGGCACAATGTGCGTACCCTCACTGTGCTTGTGCCAGTAAGCTTCGGCGATCAGGCGCCCACTCCAATCACCAAAAAGCCGCACTGGCAGCTTAAAGGGAATACCCAACCACCCCGCTTTGTAGGTAGGGTAGAGGGGCCGGCTCGAGGGTAATTCTTCTCTCTGAGCCCATCGCCCCAGGTGGAGAATAGCCCGATTCTTGGGGTGATGATGATCTAACCAAGCTACCGCGAAAGGATACTGCATCTCCTCGGATTCTAAGAGAGCAAGGGCCTCCTCCCAAGAGGCAGCCTTTCGGATGGTGTTGAGGATCCAGCTACTGGGCACCCGCTCCAGCTGGAGGGCTACCTCCTCTACAATACCTGTCAGCCCCATGCCTCCCGCCGTAGCCCAGAAAATAGGATCCGCAGGCGACAGACGAAGGGCTTCTCCCGTGGGAGTGCGCAACTTAATCCATGCTACATGCTCCGCAAAACTCCCCTCTAAGTGATGATTTTTGCCGTGAATGTTACTGGCAAAGGCCCCCCCTAGCGTGACCCATTGGGTACCGGGGACTACCTTAGGAAACCAGCCTTCAGGAAGGAAGCGTTGGATGAGGGCATAGAGGCTCAGGCCTGCCTGCGCCACCACAAGCCCCGACTCCCATTCCAGCAGCTGGGTATAGCCCGCCATAGCCCAAGTATGCCCTTTCGTAGAAAAAGCTGCATCTCCGTAGCTTCGTCCAAGCCCCCTCGCAATCCCTATACCCCCCGGAAACGAACCCAGCTGAGGTACAGCCCAGCGCGTATATCCCCTCGGATACCTTCCCCAGCCACTAACGTGCATAGGTTTCTCCATACTCACAAGGGAAAAGGTACTCCAGCCATCTCCAAAACCGCTAAAACCCCATACACACCCCCTAAAAGCAGCAGAAGCGGGTCAGCAAAAAGATCTCGGCTCGGCTCTCCCCCTTGGGCTTGATGTGTGAGGTGATAGTATCGGAAAATGCCCATCACCACCACAGGCAAGCTCCCCAAAAGCCATCGGAAAGGACTATGCACCAAATACAAAATATACACCGTAAGCGTAAGCGTCGCTGAAATCACCATTAGCTGATCTAAGTAATACACCGAATAGCCCCGCAGGCTGCGACGTCCCTGGCTCGCCTCGCCCGACTCAACCAGAAGGCGCTCTTGGCGACGCTTCCCTAGAGCTAAAAAGAGGGAGAGAAAGAATACCGTCATAAAGAGATAGGTTGAAACAGGGACCTGCGCTAATACCGCTCCGCCATATATGCGCAGCAAAAATCCCGCCGCTATGCTAAAAATATCCCAGAGCGGGAGGTTTTTCAGCCAAAAGGTATATAGGAGCGTATTCAGGCCATACAAGAGAATCAGCACACTCCAAAGGGGGCTCAAAAGAAAGCTTCCCCCCAGTGTGCCCAGACCGAGGAAGGCTGCGACGAGGTAGGCTTGCGTGGGCGAGATAAGGCCAGCGGCAATAGGACGAGATTTTTTTTGAGGGTGGTGACGGTCTAGCGGAGCGTCATAAGCGTCATTTACCATGTAAAGGGCGGAAGCCCCTACACTCCATAAAAGAAATCCTATTCCTACAATAGGGAGGCTAGCCCATGACTTTGCAAAAAGAGCAGGTATAAAAATGAGAGCATTTTTAGTATATTGGTGGGGCCGTAAAAGCTTTATCCAAGCTGCAAGAGTGTAGCGCATAAAAGTGTATATGCAGCTGCGACCAAGTCATCGGCAAATATACCCCATGGGGGGGGGAGCCGTTCTAAGGCTTCTGCGGGCCAGAGCTTGACCACATCCCAGAAGCGGAAAGCTACGAATATCCCCAATGCCTCGGACAGCGTAGGGTAGGGGTATGCGCAAGCCAAAGCTAAGAGAGCGAGATTCTCATCTGCGACAAACCAGGGGGGATCTTCTGTAGGTAGGGGAGAAAGCACCCGAGTGGCCCATACCGAAAGCCCAAGAGCGAGCAAAAAACCGACCAAGCGCACCGAGAAAGAATAGCCGCTAAGAAGCCCCCCTAATCCTAGACCTATTATGCTTCCCCACGTAGCGGGCGCTACGGGCAGATGCCCAGTCCAGAAGCCGCTAGCCCAGCAGTAGGCTACCTTGCGCACAAGGTTCATTCGGAGAGTAGGCGGAGGGCCGCACGAGCTGCGGCTTGCTCTGCTTCTTTTTTGCGCAGGCCGCTACCCGTACTAATTTCCTTCCCATTCAAGCGCAGCCGAACAAGAAAAACCTCTCCTCTACTGGTGCGGCGACGCTCTTGTACGACAAATTCCACTTGCCCCAGCTGTCGCTGCTGCACTAGCTCCAAAAGGCGGCCTTTGTAGTTAAACTCAGCTGCCTCCATCTGGCTCCAGCGGATTAGGGGAAAAATTCGTCTCCAAATAAAGCGCTTAGCAGAACCATATCCTCTATCCATGTAGATAGCCCCTATGAGCGCCTCCACAATGTCTGCCAGGTAGTCTAGACGCTTCGGTAAAGCCTGAGCGGGTGTAGGAATAAATTGCACGAGCATCAGTCGCTGAGCAATCTCAACTAAATGTTCCGTGTTCACGACCTTGGCGCGTAGCTCGGTCATTTCCCCCTCATCAAAATGCGGATAATGCCGAAAGACATAGTCTGTAACCACAAGCTGGAGCACAGCATCGCCGAGAAACTCAAGCCGTTCATAGGATTGAACGAGATAGGCTTCACGCGATTGCGAGGCGGCTGGCAGAGAAAAAGCCGCTCTATACCAGCTCAGCTCAGTTGGCCAAGTCCCAATGAGCTTGTGTAAGCGTGAGTATTCTGCACGTTCGGGCCCGAAAAGCCGACGAAGCCATACTTTCATTCCACATACCGCTTGAACACAATACAGGCATTGTGCCCCCCAAAGCCAAAGCTATTGCTAAGGGCGTAGCGGATCTCTCGTGCGACGGGCTGATGAAAGGTATAGTTGAGATCGCACTCGGGGTCATCCGTGAAGTGATTGAGGGTGGGATGTACCATCTGATAGTACACGGAGAGAATCGTAGCGATGGCTTCTACGGCGCCGGCGGCACCGAGGAGGTGGCCAATCATAGACTTCGTAGAGCTAATATTTAGGCGATGGGCATGCTCTCCGAAGACTTCTTTTATCGCTTGGGTTTCGGCGATATCGCCGAGGGGAGTAGAAGTACCATGTACGTTGATGTAATCCACTTCTTCGGGGCCTATGCTGGCAGCTCGAAGGGCTCGGCGCATGACGAGGGCGGCCCCTTTTGCGCAAGGGGCAGTGATATGGTGGGCATCCGCCGAGAGCCCTGCTCCTACAATTTCGGCGTAAATCCGAGCCCCTCGCCGCAGAGCGTGTTCGTAAGCCTCCAATACAAGGACACCAGCCCCTTCGCCGAGCACGAAGCCATCTCTATCTTTATCAAAAGGCCGACTAGCGGTCTTCGGATCGTCGTTGCGCTCAGAAAGCGCCCGCATGGCATTGAAGCCACCTACCCCGGCTTCATTGATAGCCGCTTCGCTGCCGCCTACAATCATCACCTCAGCCATTCCGGACGCCACGAGAAGGTAGCCGTCTGACAAGGCATGCGAAGAAGAGGCGCACGCAGAGACCGTGGCATAATTCGGACCGCGATAGCCATATTTTATAGAGATGTGCCCCGCAGCGATATCAATGATCATCTTCGGGATGAAAAAGGGATTGAAGCGGGGGGGAGCCCCTGGGGTGTAGCCACGCATCTCTTCAATAAAAGTTTGAAGCCCTCCAATCCCCGAGGCCAGAATCACCCCCACGGAGTCTTTGTCAACAGCTACTTTGTCTAACCCGGCATCCGCTATAGCCTGGTCAGCGGCTACGATAGCGTACTGAGTGAAGGGATCCATTTTCCGCAGCTCACGCCGGTCAATGTGCGCAGCTGGGTCAAAGCCTTTTAGCTCGCAGGCGAAGCGGGTGCGGAATTGACTCGCGTCAAAACGCTGAATAAAATCTGCGCCGCTAGTCCCTGCGAGGAGGTTCGCCCAATACGAGGGGGCATCTAGTCCGATGGGAGTGAGCGCCCCTAACCCCGTTACTACCACGCGCCGCATTAGGCGCTCGCATGCTGTTCTATGTACGCAATAGCGTCACCTACAGTCTCTATTTTTTCTGCCACCTCATCGGGGATGGAGATACCAAACTCCTTTTCAAATTCCATAATCAGCTCCACGGTATCCAAGGAGTCGGCATCTAAATCATTGGTGAAAGTGGCTTCTCGGGTTACTTTTTCAGGTTCTACACCGAGCTTGCTGACGATGATGTTTTTGACGCGTTCCTCTATGTTGCTCATAGGCAGGAAGTTTAGGCGCAAAGGTACACACTTCTGACTAATGCAAGGGGGGGAGGAGAGCAACTCGTAAACCTTCTATGGGGGAAAGATTGGGGAGAAGCCGAGCCCAGCGGAAAGAACCTGGCGGAAGGGTAGGTTGGAGCTTTCTCCGAGAAACTTGTTTTTGCCCTGTCTCTACTTCTATTAGAGGCAAAAAACCCCAAGGGAGGGTAAGCCATTCCTGTGCGACATACGGGCTTACCAGCAGCACAAAGTGTCGCTGAGCAAGCGCCCGAAGCTGGGCCCAAGCCGAGTCTTGGAAAAATAAATCAGAAACTATCCCGAGAAAACTTCTTCTTCGGTGGGTATGAGCAAACCAGTGAAGGAGCGGTCCCAAGCGACTTTGCCGCTCAGCAGGGGGAGCCTGCCACAGCTGCGCTAAGCTCCCCCAGATGTGCGTTTCTCCCCGGCGCGCAGCGGAAAAGCGCTCTACCCGGCTCGTAAAGGTTACCCATCGCACTCGGTCCCCATTGAGCTGCGCAGAAAGCGCCAAAGCCACCACGGCTTCTAAGGTAATGTCCTCCTTTTCGGGAGCGATGCGCATGGAAGCGCTGCGGTCTATCGCCAGGACACATAGAAGTTCCCGCTCCTCTTGTCCGAGGCGCACATAGGGCGAGTTCTTCCGGGCGCTCAGGCTCCAATGGATTCGCCGCAGGTCATCCCCTGCCTCATAAGGCCTCGCATCGGCAAACTCAATTCCTTCCCCCCGAAACACAGAGCGATACGGCCCCGCAAGCAAGTTTGCTACGGGCTGTCGGAGCCGCCACCGCAGGCGATCTACCCGCTGTAAAAAACTTACCCACTCCACCCGTACAAGTTTAGGTAATTTTGGCCGTGATGCGCACTCGCCTAATCCTAGACTGGGGGCTTCCTCTGCTGCTAATAACCCTTTTGAGCGTATCGTACTTCTTTCCCTATTACACTGGCTATCGCTTCAAGGCCTCCGACCAGATCCAGCAGGACTACCTCTTTTCTCGCATGGACCAGCTGGAAAAGGCCCATGGGAAGCCCCTCTTTTGGATGCCTTCTCTTTTCTCAGGAATGCCCACCTACCTCATCCGGTACACGGCAGAAGGAGAGTACTTGCCGACTCTTTTTGAACTCTTAGGGCGAATATTTCGCCAGTATCCCCCCCTCGCAATGTTTGTGGCTTTTTTGGGCTTTTTTCTCTTTCTGCGAGTGGAGGGGGCCAGCTGGTCGTGGGCATTAGCGGGGGCTCTGGGCTTCGGGCTAACTAGCTACTACACTAATATGATAGTTGCCACCCACTGGGGCAAAAGCACAGTACTCTTTTCGGTGCCCTATATACTAGCCGGAATGGGGCTTCTGCACCGAGGGCGATGGCTTCTCGGTGTAGCTCTGGCCCTAGTAGGGTGGAGCGGGGTAGTGGGAGGACATCACCCGCAAATGGCTTACTACGCGCTGGCTGTAATTGCTGCGTATGGGCTTTACTGGCTCTGGGAAGCCGCCTCCACTCGCACCTGGCGAAGGTACTTCCTCGCTCTCTCACTAGCCCTCCTAAGCGCTGGGGCGGCCAGTGTCTCTCGCTTGGCGAGCCTCCTTCCCTACTATCAGTACGGACAGTACTCTATCCGAGGACCCAGCTCCCTGGAGCGGGAAACCACCGCAGACCCTTCTCTGCGCAGTGGTCTAGATAAAAGCTATGCGCAAAGCTACTCTGCCAGTGTAGCAGAACTCTGGACGCTGGTCATTCCAGACTTTGCGGGGGGTACTTCCCAGGAAGACCTTTTGCGCCGCCTCGGGAAAAGCTCTGCCCTCTGGGAAGCCCTGCGCAATCAAGGCGTAGGGGAAGTAGGCTTCCTCCGATCCATGCCCACCTATTGGGGGGGCTCTCCCTTTTCCGCAGGGTCGTTTTATGTAGGGGCTCTCTGGCTGCTGCTCATAATCCTCGGATGGATGTATGCCATAGATGCCCTGGATTGGCTTCTCTTATACGCCGCGTGGGGGGCTATGCTCTTATCTTTGGGCGCTTATGGCTATAGCCTGTGGGGTTCTGCGGTGCTCTTAGCTTTGCCGGCAGCCGCTTACCTCATAAGCCGCCGCATCCAAAAGCCCTCCTGGCGACCCGCCGTAGCTACTGCGGTCTTCCTCGGCGGATGGGGGCTTATCAGCCTCGTAGATAACGACCCAGAAAATACCTACAAGCTTACCGATTGGGCCCTGGAATATCTGCCCTTTTACAATAAGTTTCGGGCGCCCTCTACCTGGCTGGTGATTATGGGCTTTATCTTCCCCTGGCTGGGAATACGGGGAGCTATGCGATTTCTGGCAGCCCCTGACTTCAGTAAGGCGCTGTATAGCGTAGGGCTAGCCGCAGGAATTGTGTTTCTGATAGGAGTAGGGGCTTCTTTTTTGGGATTTTCTTTTGCAGGAGCGGGCGATGCCCAAATTTCCGCTCAGGTTCCACAGTGGTTTATGGAAGCCCTCCGAGAAGACCGCATAGCCATCGCCCGACAATCGGCTTTTCGTAGTCTGGGATGGTTGGCCCTGGGAGGAATAGGCCTCGTGCTTATTGCCCGAGGGCTTCTCAAGCCGCTTCCCGGGGGGCTTTTGCTGGCTACACTTGTTACGCTAGATGGCTGGATACTCAATACTACCTACTTCCCGCGCAAAGAGACTTATATCCGAGCCCGCGAGTTCCAGCTACCTCCTCCTCAAGAGCCGTATGAGCGCGCCATTTTAGCGGATACGAGTGGGTTCTTTCGCATACTGCCTATGCATACGAGCGCCTTCACAGATAGCCGTCCCAGCACTTACTTAGAGAATGCTGGCGGCTATCACCCCGCTAAGCTCAAACGCTACCAGCAGCTGATAGAAGCCCACTTGAGCCGCCTGGAACCCGAAGTTCTGGGCATGTTAGCCATACGATATGTAACTGGTCGGCCTGGAATGCCAGCCCCACCAGGGTACGATAGCCTTACGCAGACGGCCGATGGAGTAGTACTCTTCCGAGCTCGCTTTCCCACGCCTATAGCCTGGCTTTCGCCTGGCGTACGAGTCTTTCCGCGCGTAGACCAGACCTTAGATAGCTTAGGCCGCTATCCAAGTAGGGAAGTAGCCCTTTTAGCCGAGAAAGACTGGAGCGCCTTACCCCTACGCCCAGAGGAAGGCCCCTTAGACTCTACCGAAGGCGTAGAATGCCTCCTCCGTACCCCAAACCTCTTGGAATATCGCGTACGGGCGAGCCGACCGCGCCTGCTGGTACTTAGCGAAATCTACTATCCCCCCGATTGGGAGGCCGATATAGAAGGGCAACCTACACCGATCATCCCCGCAAACTTCGTGCTGCGTGCCGTGGTAGCCCCAGCCGGCGAGCACAAAGTACGCCTTCGCTGCGTAAGCAAAGTGCATGCGTTGGGGCGGAAGGTCTCTACCACAGGTTCTATAGCAGCTTGGCTTTTGCTAGCTGCAGTGGGGGTTTTTGAGCTGTGGCGGCGCCGACAGGCCTAATCTGGCGAGCCCCCGAAGCAACCCCTCGCCTGCGGTATGTGCTTCGGGTCGTATTTAGCGACTGGCTGGGAATCCCCTGCCGAGTAGTTTCCGCCACAGAAGCCGCCGAAACCGAAGTACCCACAGGCTGGCGCCTCCTTGCCTACGGCACCGAAGGTCCGGCTGACCTTCGGGTAGCCTACTCGGGGTTTCTCACTCAGAGCGGCACAGAGTTTATCCTGCCCCGCTGGGACGAGAAGGGCTTTTTCCCCGGCGAAGGCGACTATCCCTGGGACCTCCCCGCCATGGCGTTTTATGTGCTGACCTTATATCCCCTATATCACTGGCCGTACGGATACGATGACTTTGGGCTCTATGCATGGCATAAAGCGCCATTTTATGCAGCTCCCTTCTGGAGAGAGCCTTTCCTTCTCAAGCATGCCTATGCTCTGTTGGAACGCTTAGGGCTTCGAGTAGAACGCCCGCCTTTTCGCTGGGAGGTAGGATGGGACATTGACCACTTGTATCAATGGAAAGGCCGAGGGGGGCTGCGTTGGTGGCTGGGGGGCCTTCTGCGCCGAGACCTTCCCCAGCGGCTTGAAGTACGGTGG
>CALKJV010000233.1 GCA_937995505.1 uncultured Bacteroidia bacterium
CGCGATCGGCCGCTATCAGATATTCCTATGAAGGTCCGCCTGGAAAGACAAAAGATATCCCGCCTGCGTAAGCGTTACGGGGATGCCTATAAGCTGTAACGCCGTAGCCCTATCAGACCCAGGGCGAGTGCGTCCCAATAATGAAGACCGAGTGGCCAATATCCCCACTTCCCATGGGTACTTGTGGATGGTATGCGATGGGATGGGGGGGCATGCCGCCGGCGAAAAAGCCGCCGAACTCGCCGTGCAGGCAACTGTAGATTTTTTTTCGCGGGCCCCGGCTTTGCCGCCGCCTACACTTCTGGAGAAAGCTCTCTTTGAGGCCAACGAGGCTATCTACAAAATGGCTCAACTCCACCCCCAGTATCGCCGCATGGGTACTACCTGCGTTATGGCACTTTATCGCCCAGAGGAGCAGGCTGTGTATTATGCCCACGTAGGCGATAGCCGACTGTATCTCTATCGGGGGGGGCAGTTAGAGCAGAAGACCTTGGATCACTCGTATGTGCAGTTTCTCATCTCGCAGGGCATGCTTACCCCGGAGGAAGCGGAGTTTCACCCGCGTCGCAATGTTATCCTAAGGGCCTTGGGGCTCTCCTCTCGTCCCGAGCCAGAAGTCGCACCAGCTCCCCTATCCATAGAACCAGGGGATATTCTACTTTTATGCAGTGATGGGCTCAATAGCATGGTATCTCCCACAGAGATGGCCCAGATTTTAGCGCTTACAGTCGCCCTGCGGGAAAAAGCACAAAAGCTCATCCAAGCTGCCAATGCTGCTGGCGGGCTGGATAATATTAGCGTAGTGTTAGTAGAGTTTGTGGAGGAGAAAAAAACTTCGTAGGGCCATCTAACTGATTCTAGCATCTCTTAGGGTCGGTCTCCACGGGATCAAGTCTGCCTATACCGGATTGCCGGAGAGAATTGCAGGTACTAGGAGTTGAGCTACATTTGCTTTATGAGAGGTTACTCCATGCTCGTACTTCTGTGCGCCTGGGGATGGGCACAGGAAGAGGGTAGAGAGCGTATGCCCGAGGAGCGCCCCAGAGAGGCACGGCCTATGCCTCGCTCGCCGAGCTGCGTGCTGGCGGGTAAAGTAGTTTCTGCTGCGGGTGAGCCCTTACCGGGGGCGTATGTACGGGTAGTCGGCACAGTACAAGGGGCTGTCGCCGGAGCGGATGGCACCTTCCGCATAGCCCTTCTCTCCCCCAGCGATCCTATCCAGGTAGAGGCTTCTTTTGTCGGGCACGAGCCGGTACGCTTGACTCTCCCCTTGGCGCAAGCCGACCAGCCGATTACCCTCACCCTGCGCGAAACCGGCGTCCAAGCCCAAGAGGTGGTCATTTCTGCTACGCGCGTCAGCGAGACGGTGATGGAGTCGCCCGTAACTATACTCAAAATGAGCAGTCGTGAAATTGCAGAGTCTCCCGGCCTAAATCTCTTCCAAAATGCAGCTTTCCTCAAGAGCGCCGAACTTACTTCGGTAAGCCTGACCTATCAGGTAATCAACACTCGCGGCTTCAACGGCACCAATAACTATCGCTTCGTGCAGCGCATGGACGGCGTGGAGATGATAGCACCGGCCCTAAATCACGCAGGTAGCGCCCTCACAAGTGCGAGTGACATAGACATAGAGCGGGTGGAGCTTTTACCGGGTCCGGCCTCAGCTCTCTATGGCCCTAACGCCTTCAATGGCTTGCTGAATATCTACACTAAGGACCCCTTTCAGTATCCGGGGCTTTCGGCCTCGGTGCGCCTCGGCGTCAATCACACGGACCGCGTTGACACTACGCCACAGCCCTTATACGAGCTTTCGGTGCGCTATGCCCATACCTGGAATAATCGGCTCGGTTTCAAGGTTGTTTTCAATTGGTTTGATGCGCATGATTGGGTAGCTCAGGATTCTACAGACAAGGGCAGTTATGCAGGGGCTACTGGTAGGTATGCTGTGCCGGGTCCAACTAATCCCGGCTACCAGGCTGTCAATTCCTACGGCACCGATGCGCGGATCGCACCTCAGACGGTGTATAGCATCGTACGCTCGCTGGGCTCTGCCATAGATGGGGGCCAAACCCCTATTGACTCAGCGGACTATGGCTTCTACCTTGCTCGGACGGGCTATTGGGAGCGGGATCTCGTGCGCTATAATGCCCGATTTGCAAAAGTCAGTTTAGGACTCTCCTACCGCATAAGCGACCGCCTGCAGCTCAACTACCTTGGTTTTGGCTCTACAGGCGCCGCCGTGTACCAGGCCGTGAACCGATACAGCCTGCGCGATTTTCTTTTTTACATGAATAAGTTGGAGCTTGCCGGGCCTAACTTTCGGGTGTGGGGGTACATGCTTGGCAATGATGCAGGGCGTAGCTATGATGCGCGTTTTGCCGGGCTGAACCTCCTGAATGCCGTCAAGCCGCACACTAACTGGATGGTACAGTATCTTTTAGCTTACAGTGGGCAGTTAACGAGCTTTTTGCAGCAAATGGGGGAGCGTCCTGAAGCGTATGGCTTGCCGCAGCCTGGGGACCATGTGGGCGCCCGTGCCTACGCAGACTCTGATAGAGCCGCTGCCTTAGTGCCCCTCATGCGGAATGTGGGCTACCCAG
>CALKJV010000234.1 GCA_937995505.1 uncultured Bacteroidia bacterium
AGCACGAAGCGCAGCTCATCTAAGCGGGTAGGTGCGACCGCTGCGTAGGCATCTAAGTCTATGCTCCAGCGGCGCGAGGTAGAAATTTTTTGCCCTTCCAGGTTGAGAAACTCATTGGCGGGTACGTCATAAGGGAGGGTATAGCCCTCATCTGCGGCGAGCAGTAGAGCAGGGAAGATGAGCGTGTGAAACACGATATTGTCCTTGCCGATGAAGTGGAGGATACGAGTTTGGGGGTCTTTCCAGTAGGCTTCCCAGGCGGAGGGGGTGCCTTGGGCGAGGGCCCACTTCTGGGCGATAGAGATGTAGCCGAGAGGGGCTTCAAACCACACATAGAGCACCTTCCCTACGGCATCTGGGAGAGGTACGGGCACACCCCAGTCTAAATCTCTCGTGATGGCCCGTGGAGCTAATCCTTTCCGTAGCCAATTTTCAATGACGGGTCCTACATTAGGTTTCCATGTACGGCTGCGGACATAGGCTTCCAGCTGGGGTTGGAGGCGATCCAAGCGCAGATAGTACTGCTCACTGAGGCGCTTCTCGGGCTTAGCGCCAGAGAGGCGGGAGCGAGGCTCTAAGAGGTCTGTGGGGCTAAGGAGTGCGCCGCATCTTTCACATTGGTCCCCATAGGCTTCCGTATAGCCGCAGTGCGGACAGGTGCCAATAATATAGCGGTCGGGTAGAAATGCTTGCGCCTGAGGATCCCAAAACTGTTCTACAGCTCGCTTTTCTAAGTGGCCTTTTTCGTAGAGCTTATGGAAAAACGCTTGGGCAAGCTGGTGGTGAAGCGCATCAGAAGTACGCCCGTAATAGTCAAAGTGTATGCCTACTGCGGCTAAGCTATTTTGGAGAAGGGGATGGTATCGGTCTACGATGGCTTGTGGGGTGGTTTGCTCCTGCCAGGCACGTAGAGTAATCGCGACGCCATGCTCGTCAGAGCCGCACAGGAAAAGCACTTCTTTCCCTTGCAGCCGCAAGAAGCGCACGAATATATCGGCGGGCAGGTAGGCTCCAGCTAAATGCCCAATGTGAAGAGGCCCATTTGCGTAGGGGAGCGCAGCTGTTACTAAATAGCGCATTACTCCTCAGCTCCTTGTTCGCGCAGCCAGTCGGCTACTTCACTGTGCCACCGCTTCTCTGCCTGATAGAGGGGGGTTTGGCCTCGGCTATCGGTGGCATTGATGTCGGCTCCCCGCTGCACGAGGAGTTTTACGGCTTCTAAGTGCCCTCGGGCGGCGGCTTCATGGAGAGGCGTGCGCCCTTCTTTATCTCGCGCATTTATATCCGCCCCTCGGTCCAGCAGAAGCTGGATCATGTCCAGGTTTCCCGTGATAGCTGCCCAGTGCAGGGGCTGTACGCCCTTATAGGTCGTGGCGTTGACAGAAGCACCCCGATCAAGGAGATAACTTACAATCTCTAAATGCCCATTATATGCTGCGAGATGCAGGGGAGTAGAACCATTTTCGTTGGGGGCATCAGGGTTTGCGCCTGCTTCGCATAAAAGGCGCACAACGTCCAGGTGCCCTGCATGCGCTGCCAGATGAATAGAGTGGGCCCCCGTCAGGCTCTTTGCGTGGATATCTGCGCCCTTCTCTAGCAGAAAGCGAACAAGCTCATACTGCCCTGCTCGCACGGCATAGTGCAGCGGAGTTTCTCCATTCTGGTCGGTATCGGCGAGGGCAAGCCCCTGACTCAAAAGCCATTCCGTGATAACGAGGCTACCTGCACGCGCAGCCCAATGCAATAAAGTAGCATCCTGAGAGTCGCGAAGCTGGATATCAGCAGCGGAGGTCAAGCGAGCTTGTAGAGCCGCTAGGTCTCCGCTTTGAATTAGCGATTGAAGTTCAGCATCCATAGGGGCCTTATCTTTGCTGCAAAAATACGCATATATGCCCTTTGCCCTATCGCTTGTGCTATTCCTCTCGGGCCTGTATCTCATCTTGAGCCGTTCGCAAGCCATTTGGCTTCTCATTGGCGCCGAGCTTCTCCTCAATGCCGCCGCTCCCCTTCTTGTCGCTGTGGGTACGACTGAGGCGCTGGCCCTGTTGTTTCTGCTGCTCTTTTTTGCCCTGCTGGAAGCGGCAGCGGCGCTTTTTCTTTTCTACCAGTGGTTTCGTCACACGGGCAGCCTCCAACTTCACCTCCTTCGCTCCGAATGAAGCTTATACTGCGCCGTATCTGGAGTTTGTGGTTTGCTTTCTGGTTAGTGGGGTATTTTTTGGTGCTTTTTCCTGTGTATGCGCTTGTGCTGTGGCGGCTTAACCCCTGGACGGTACGCCTGGGTCATCAGCTCAATCGCTGGTGGGGATATCTTATCCTTTTTATGTCAGGGGTGCGAGTCCGAAAGATAGGTTACCACTTTCCTAAAACTCCCTGCATCCTCGTGGCCAATCATCGGAGTTATTTAGATATTCCGATTTGCTATACTAGCTTTCCGCCGCGGATGGCTTTTCTGGGGAAGGCCGAGCTTGCGAAAATCCCCCTCTATGGATGGACCTATCAGCGCCTGCATGTCGTAGTGGACCGAAAAGACCCCGAAGCCCGCAAAAAAAGTCTACTCGCTGTCGCTCGCAAGCTGCGAGAAGGCATTTCGGTACTCATCTACCCCGAGGGTACCACAAAGCATCCCCTTCCCTTGGGGAAGTTTTATGACGGAGCTTTCACTTTGGCAAAGGACCTGCAAGTACCAATACTGCCTTTTGTGATTATAGGGTCGGATGAGTGTCTGTCGGCCGATGGGCGATTTCTCATGCGTCCTGGCACGGTAACCTGCATCTTTAACCCCCCTATTTTTCCTGAAGGGCATTCCGTAGAGAGCCTGCGAACCCAAGTCTACAATTGGATGCTACAAACCTTAGATACCTATGAAGGTCGACGAGAAGCTGCTAGAGAGTCTGTGTGAGCTGGCCCGCTTGGAGCTGGCGGGAGAGGAGCGCGCGCAGCTACTCACTGATTTGCA
>CALKJV010000235.1 GCA_937995505.1 uncultured Bacteroidia bacterium
GTAGACAGTTCGGTCTCCAGTCAGTTTTTATCGGCGCTTTTCCTTTTAGCGCCCCACCTTCCAGAAGGTGCTGTGATTGAAGAGCTTTCGGAGCGACCCGCTACTGTAAGCTATAGGGAAGCTACCCGTGCTCTCCTGCGAAAGTACGGATGGATTTGGGTTCCTACCACTAAGGGGTGGCGCCTTCAGAAAAACTACCCCCCCTCTGGACCTGTTTCCTTCAAAGGGGAACGGGACTGGAGCGCAGCCGGTGTTTTTTTTGGTTGGGCGGCTCTGCTGCCTGCGCAGCTGGAATTACCCCTCCAGCCCGCGGAGCTGCAGCCTGAGTATCGTCTCTTTTCGGCTCTCCCTTGGCCGTATCGCATGGAGCAAAAAGACGCTTCCCTCTTACTTGAGCACACTGGCGGAAGGCTAACGCCTTTAGCCATAGATATCCGAGACTTTCCCGATGCAGCGCTGGTGCTATCCGTAGGGAGTGCCTTTGTGGAGGGGTCCTCTCAACTCTCCGGGGTTGGAACTTTGCCCTATAAAGAAAGCCATCGCCTCCAAGCCCTTCAAACGGAGCTTGCTCGGATCGGCGTGCAGCTCACTTGGGAGGCAGAAACCTTGCGAATCCATCCCACTTCCCACCGGCTGCGGGGTGAGCTTGTTTTTGACAGCTACAGAGACCACCGCATAGCCATGGCCCTGAGTCTCGTAGCTGCCAGAAGTGAAGCTCCCATAGGCATTGCTAATCCTCTTTGCGTTCGGAAGTCTTTCCCAGGCTATTGGGAATTCCTTGCAGGTCTGGGCGTAAAGTGTACCTTTGCTGTATGAGGGTACGGAATTGGGGGCGCACGGTGGCGTTTCAACCTGTGAGGTACGTGCAGCCTGCTAGAGAAGAGGAACTTGTTAAGTTCATCCTCCAGTCCCGAGAGGCGGGGCAGGCGGTACGAGTTATCGGGGCGGGGCACTCTTGGCCTCCGCTGGTGGAGACCTCAGGTGTTCTCCTTCGGCTCGATCGCATGCAAGGGCTTATCTCTGTCTCCCCCAGCGAGCAGTTAGCGACCGTATGGGCAGGCACTCGGCTTCACCGAGCGCTGGGCCTGCTTTGGCGGGAGGGCTTCTCACTTGGCAATCAAGGTGATATTGACCGCCAGAGCATAGCGGGGGCTTTTAGCACGGGTACGCATGGCACTGGAAAAGAATTCGGCGTGCTGGCTACCCAAGTGGCTCACTACCGATTTGTAGATGGGCGCGGGCGCATCCATGATGTGTATCCTGATACGCAGCCGGAGCTATTTCGGGCCCTGCAGGTTTCCTTGGGGCTTCTAGGGGTCATTACCCAGGTAACCCTCCGAGTAGAGCCCCGCTACTGGCTACGCCTCACCAAGCGCATAGAACCCCTGGAGACGGCCTTAGCGCGAAGCTGGGAATACTTAGACCGATATCGGCACTTTGAGTTTTTCTGGTTTCCTTACAGTGACCAGGCTGCGGTGAAACTGACCGAACGCAGTGAGAGGCCCGGTCGTGTACCTCTCTGGCGCAAATGGTTCATAGATGGACTTTGGGAGAATGGCGCCTTTTGGACCGTAAATAAACTTGCCCAGGTCAGCCCGTCGCGCAGCCCGGGTATATGCCGTTTTGCAGGGCGCAGTATGTCGGAGGAGGTGCGAGTAGACCGAGCGTATCGGGTGTTTGCTTCGCCACGCTGGGTCCGCTTTCGCGAGATGGAGTATGGCGTGCCCGCCGAAGTAGGTCCAGAGGTGCTACGCGAAATTCGACGCTGGATAGAAAAACACCAGCCCGCCGTGAGCTTTCCCTTAGAGTACCGTTACGTAAAAGGAGACGACATTCCGCTGAGCCCTGCTTATGGAGGCGATCGGGTATTTATCGCAGTGCACATGTACTATCGCATGCCCCATGCAGCGTACTTCAAGGGCATAGAAGAGATCTTCCAAGCCTACGAAGGGCGGCCGCATTGGGGCAAGATGCATACTGCCTCTCTCGACTATCTCTTGCGAGTGTATCCGGAGCTGCCGCGCTTCCTGGCATTGCGTGCGCAGTACGACCCTGAGGGGGTCTTTGTGAATAGCTACCTCAAGCAGCTTCTCTTGAAAGAAGCTGCGCAAGTGGTATAAGGGAAAAGAGCACTACTCCTCCATTGGGATGAGAGGGTTGCTCTTCTGGAGCTGTGGGATGCTATGGGGGCAGTGCGATTGTGGGGTTCGGTGCTTCCTGCCGACTGCCCCCTCGCCCTGGCCTGTGCGGGTACATAGCTATCATTTCGGTACCTCTCAAACCTTCGGACAAGACCCCCGGTACTTTCCTGCCAACGTACTGGGAGTGATTTGCACCACTGCCACGCCCACCTCTCCCTGTGCTGATCCTTGTCAAGTGGTTTCCTTAGGGAAGGGAGGGTATATCGCGTTGGAGTTTGATCCCCCTATTACGGATGGCCCCGGGCCTGACTTTATCGTGTTTGAGAACGCCTTTCGGTATGGGAATGGGCAGGTTTTTGACGAGTGGATGGGCGTAGAGGTATCTCAAGATGGGCAGAACTGGGTGACATTTCCTTTTGACTCGCTTACTGGGCAAGGGTTAGCTGGGCGTACACCGACGGGCTGTGCGGGCTGCAGCGGGCCCATAGACTGGCAAGATCCCGCACAAGCGGGCGGTGATGCCTTTGACCTGGCGCAAGTGGGGCTTAGCTGGGCGCGTTATGTGCGGGTGTGGGATGCGACCCATTGGCAGAGCCCCGACCGGCTAAGCGCCGAGCTGGATGGGATGGTGGCTATTCACCAGCAGTCTATCGCGGCTTTGGGGCAGAAAGCTGATAACCCATTTTGCTGGCAGGCCGAGGGTAGTCTCTGGATCCGAGCCGCTGAAATCCCACAAGTAACTGCCTGGACCCTTACAGGCCAGCAGGCTTCTTCTGTGGCGATTGAGCTAACCGAGGAAGGCCTGTGGAGGGTTAGGATGCCCTCCGAGGGCTTGTGGCTTGTAAGGGTCCAGAGCCAGCAGCAGGACTGGAGCGGGAAGGTGTATTTCTACTCGCCTCGCTGAGAGATACTACCCCCACCGATAAGTAGGCGTACCGAGAGACGCTGGGGAGTGATTTTCGGTCCCCCTTGCAGATCAATTCCACCCGTACGCCATTGGGAAAACTCCCTCAGCCCCCGAAGGTATCCAACTTCTAAGCCTATGAGATACCCTTTCTGAGAGAAGTACTTCACGGCGACAGATATTTCGCCCATGGGGCCGCTCGTAGAGAAACTGCGCGGTGGGATCCCACCTGTAGAGTCAATAGCTTGACTAAACGGGACTTCTGAGGGCCGCCCCGAAACATGAAGTGTGTACCCTCCGCCGCCTATTCCTACTGTGGGCAGCACCAGAAGCCGCTGCCCTACTCGCCAGAAAAATCCTACTTGCCCGGCGCCTACGCCACCACTTATTTTGCTTCCGAGGATGCCCTCGCCTTTCCCTCCAAGGAAGATTCGCCCCAAATAGCCCCCTCCACCGCCGCCGATGATAGGGGCGCCGGTAGCCTTAGGATAGGAGAGCGGTGAACCCTCCAAAGCCTTCGAGAAGCCCTCCACCCCTTGGATAGCAGTGTAGCCAATGTGAAACCA
>CALKJV010000236.1 GCA_937995505.1 uncultured Bacteroidia bacterium
GGCAGGGAGCAACCTCCGCATTAGCCCTGCTATTCGTCCCTCTAGTGCGACTATCCCCGCCCTCGTGGGTGCTCGAGAGGTAGTCCAGTGGGCCTTCTCCCAGAAAAAACCTGGCCAAGTCTCAGGCGTGCTAGAAACCACAAATGCCTTCGTCGTAGCCCAAGTCCTCTCTGTCGCAGAACCTCCCTACCGCAGCTGGGAAAGTGTGCGGGAACAGCTAGAACCTAAGGCACGCAACGCTAAAAAGGCAGAGTACCTCCGCAAGCGCATAGAAGGGCATCAAACTTCGCTGGAGGCCATGAAGGAGGCTTTTGGGCCTGGAGCCTTTATCAGTCGGGCCGAAAATGCTATCTACGGCGGCATAGCTGTACCCGGTATTGGCGTAGAGCCTAAGGTACTAGGCACTGCAGCTGGGCTTCAGAGAGACCAGTTGAGCCCTATCTTAGAGGGAGTAGGAGGCCTTTATGTGCTCCAAGCAGGCGACCAGAAGGCTCCCGATCCTGCCTCCGAAGCCGTCGCTCGCAGTTATGCGGCTGGGCAGAGTGCTACCCAAGCTAACCTCCTCCAAGGCCGCTTCCAAGAGGCCCTCAAGGAACGCCTCCAAGTAGAAGACCTTCGGTACCGCTTCGGCTTTTGAGGCGGGGATTTTTAGCCTTCCTCGTACTGGCTGTAGGCTTATCGCTGGTATTCCCGGCGGGCATGCCTGCCTTGGAAACCGCGTATGTTCTGACCGCAGACCGGTGGGCCAAAGGCGCTTCCCTCTACGCGCAGCTGGAAGCCCCCGTAGACCCCTTCTTCGTTACCTTCTATCGCTTCTTGCCTGCAGAAGCCCCCTTTCTCCTGCGGGTATGGAAGGCTTGGGGCCTCTTGGCGGCAGGGCTGTTTTTTCTACGCACTCGCCTTCTTAGGACGCCGTCGCCCCTTCAACAGGCGCTGCTTGGGGGTTGGCTGGTCGCTTACGCACTTCAGCGATGGGCTCATCCCTTTGCTGTCGGTATGCCTGCCCTGTGGACCTTACTCCTTTTGTATTCTCAGCTTCGTTCGCCTTTTGGTCAAGGGATCCTTTGGGCGGGGCTGAGCTATCTCTTCCCGCAGACGGTCCTTTGGGGTATATGGGCTTTCTATCGCCGCATAGAAGAAAGAGACTTGCGGGCTTTGGGGCTTTTCGCCTTAGGGGCGGTATGGGCTCTTCTGGCGAGCTTAGCCCTGCATCAGCGCTTAGGCTGCTCCGAGGCCTACGGGAGAGCTTACTGGCTCCCTGTGTGGCAGGCAGCTTACACCTCATGGGAGTGGCTTCTCGTATTTTCAGTCGGAGCCTTGCTGGTGGTAGGGGCTCAGAGCGGCTTGTACTTTCGGCGCCCTTACACAGAGAGAAGGGCCTACCGCGATCGGCTATGGGCCGCTATTACATCGGTCCTAGCAGAAGGGCCCCTTGCTTTGGGGGTTTGGATGACCTTGGGGCTAGAACCGCTTTCGGACCGCCTGCGCCAGTTAGCTGGGCTGGTGCTTTTGGCTCTGCATGGCGGCATCTTAGGGTATACATTTGCTCGGCTACCGAATTGCCTCCTTTTCCTCCCAACACAAAGCTGCCTGTGGGGTACTCCCCCTTGTTATGTACGCTTAGAAGGGCCTTATGGATGTGATATCACCAGCCCGTATCGCTGGCAGCGCCTCTGGAGCCAAGCCGATTGGGTCCAGCTCTACCGCAGCTGGGGAGAACCTCGCTTCATTTGGGATGCTGCCCAGAGCTGGGCCGAGGTCCAGTACCGCTTGCCTCTCCGAGCCCAACCCTTTGTGCAGCAGGATACCCTCTTACCTAAGCCCTTACACCTGTATCAGCGCCGATAGTCGTACCCCAAAACCTCATAACCCTTAGGAATCCTCATACTCGCCGGATCCAAACGCATAGGCTGCACCTTCACGGCCGTAACTTCAATCGTCAGATCCTCCTGCTTGCGAATCATTTTGAGCGGAATAGCCCCATACAGCCCTTCATTGAGAAAGAAAGCTTGCGCCCGCTTCTTTCCAGCAAAAAGTTGGGTATTAACTCGGTACTTGGGGCTCACATAGTAGATTATCTCTTCGTTAGGCTTTTGAACACGAAATCCATAGCACCATTGCCCAAGTATCTGTATGCTATCGCCAATATAATGGGCGGGAACGTTTTCGGCTTTTCGTCGGTATTTCTCATATTTGAAGGCGCGCTTGTTTTTAGGGTCAAGGACGTACGTCCAGTCGGTGTCAGGGTCATACAATCGGCTCACAGCGAAGCTGGAGCTTGCTTCATTGATGAGGTAGCGGTTTCCCTGAATATAGAGCTGCATTTCGGTGGGAGGGTCATTTTCGCGCAAAGCTTCGGCTTTAGGGCCGCGTGTTTTGATTTTATACGAGATTAGTCCTTCAAAAGGCGGAGTGGGTGCGCGAAAGGCTTCGCTCTGAGCCCAAAGAAGGCCTATTGAAAGGCACAGCGGACTAGTCCGTAATGCGAATTCCCACCAAAGTCGCATCGTCTGTAGGCGGATTATCTCCCATCCACTCTCGCTTCCAGCGGTTATTGAAGAGGGCGCGCTGCTTCGTCATACTGGGTTCGGACCAGATTTGGAGGATAGTTTCTCGCAGACGAGGGGTACCAAACCGTTTTTCCTGCGGCCCACCAAATTGGTCTGTGATGCCATCGGTAAAAAGGTAAATTCGGTCTTCTGGTTCCAGGTCTAGCGTAAATATCTTAAATTCTACGTCTTCCTTGAGGTTTTCGCCGCCGATGGGCTGCTTGTCGGTTTTATATTCCATAAGTTCACCATTTCGCACGAGCCAGAAAGGACGGTTTGCCCCAGCAAATTGTACCTCGGTTAGTCCATAATCAAAGCTGCAAAGGATAATCTCCATACCATCTTTTACGAAGCGGCCGCTTTCTTCGGCATCCTCTTGCAGGAAGTACTCCCGCAGGCCTTTGTGGAGTTCGGCGAGGATCTGGTGGGGCACGGTAAGGCCGCGGTAGAGGACGATTTGGTTGAGGAGGTTATAGCCGATGGTCGTTAGCAAGCCGCCGGGGATGCCATGCCCTGTGCAGTCGGCCACAGCTAAAAACGTACGATTAGCGGTGGGGGTACGAGCGATCCAGCAGAAGTCCCCACTCACGATATCTCGGCCATTCGCGAGTAGAAAGCTCTCCGGGAAGTATTTCTGTAAAGCGTTGACCTTAGTAGGGAAGATAGCGCGTTGGATGCGACGGGCATAGCGTAAGCTATCTTCTAAGTCGGTTTTGAGCTGCTCCAGGGCTTTTTCGGTTTGGAGCCGATGCGAAATATCATAGCCCAGCCCCAAGTAGCGGTAGCTTCCCTCTGAGGTACGAATAGGTAAAATGAGCAAATCTATTTGATACAACTCGTAGTCTTTGCTGCGATTTTTGATTTGTCCGCGCCAGGGGAGGCCTTGGGTAATGGTGTTCCATAGGTCTCTGAAGTATCCGGGTTCGTTAGCATCGCTACGCAGCAAATTGATATTTTGTCCGAGCAGTTCTGAGGACTCATACCCCCCCGTTCGGGCGAAAGCCGAATTTACATATGTTATCGTTCCATGTTCATCGGTTTCTACCAGGAGCAGCTCTGGGTGGTAGTCTCGGTAAAACTGCTCCAGGGCTTCAATGAGGGAAAGTTGGTCTGCGCTGGGGGTGAGGTGTGGATACAGCTGCCGAACCTGTTCCCAAAGCGGAGTGATTGTACCTTCAGAAGGTATCGCCATACCCGCGGAAACTTTGTAGGAATCGGAGATCATTTTGGCTGAAGAGACGTAGGTCTGGAGTATTATACAAAAGTTGTGCCAAACGCTCTACACCCAGGCCGAAAGCAAATCCGGTATATCTCTCGGGGTCTATGTGGCAGGCGGAGAGTACAGCGGGGTCTACCATTCCGCAGCCGAGTACTTCTACCCAGCCGGTGTATTTACAGACGGGGCAGCCGGCTCCCCCACACAAGCGGCAGCCGATATCCACTTCGGCGCTCATTTCCGTGAAAGGAAAGTAAGAAGCCCTCCATCGGATAGGAATGTCCTCTCCGAAAAAGCCCTCTAAAAAGTACTCTAAGGTAGCCTTGAGGTCGGCTGCACTAATCCCTACGGCTACGCATAGCCCTTCTATCTGATGAAAGTACACATGGGCTCGGGCAGAAACGGTTTCGTGTCGGTAGACTCGACCCGGGGCTAAAATGCGGATTGGAGGTTGAGTCTTTTCCATGACCCGAACCTGCACCGTAGAAGTATGGGTTCGCAGAAGCAGGCCCCTTTGCGGGTCAATAAAAAAAGTATCTTGCATGTCGCGAGCCGGGTGGTCTGGCTCAAAATTCAGGGCACCAAAATTGTGCCAATCGTCTTCTATTTCAGGCCCTTCGGCTAGCTGATACCCTAAGCGGGCAAAAAGCTCCACGATCCGCTGCTCCACTAAGGAGAGGGGGTGTCGCCCGCCTACCTCATAGCTGAGGTGTGGAAAAGTAGCATCTTCTCCCCAGATGGGAGTCTGGTTGAGTGCTTCTCGGTGGGCTTCTGCTAAGGCGGCTAAGCGATTCTCTGCCTCTTTGCGCAAAGCGTTGAGCCGATGCCCGAAGGCTTTGCGCTCCTCAGGGGGCAGCTGCCGTAGCTGTGCGAAAAGCTCATCCAGTACCCCTCCCTTGCGCAGAAACTTTTTCCGGAAGGCAGCCTGCGCCTCTGGCGTGTCTAAGGGCACTTCGGCTACCTCCTTTTCTAGAGCGGTAAGGTCCATTTTGCACAAAAATACCAACTTCGCCGACATGTTTGCCTGGCACCTGCGCGCCTCCCTTCCCAGGGGAGCTGCTCCGATAGAGGAGAAAATGTGGAAAGATGTGCTTAGCTGGGAAGCCGTAGAGCTCCCTCCGCTTTTGCCTACGCACGCACGCGTGCGTATTGAAGCTGCTGCCCTCAATCGGCGCGACCTATGGATAGCCTTAGGACTTTATCCGGGCATTCAGTATCCGGCGATATTGGGGTCGGATGGTTGTGGCACTGTCGTAGAGGTAGGGGAAGCGGTAGATTCGGCTTGGATCGGCCAGCGCGTGCTTATCAACCCGAGCTTAGACTGGGGGCCCTCCGAGCGAGCCCAAGCCGAAACCTATCACATCTTAGGCATGCCTACGCGGGGCACTTTTGCCGAATACGTAGACATCCCTGCTGAGAACTTACACCTTGTGCCAGGGCATCTTTCTGCAAACGAGGCGTCAGCGGTGCCGCTAGCGGGGCTTACGGCGTACCGAGCGACTTTTGTCCAAGGGCAGCTGAGCCCGGGCGAACGCGTATTTGTGCCTGGGATCGGTGGGGGAGTGGCTGTATGGGTCCTCCAGCTTGCCGTCGCTGCCGGCGCCGAAGTCTGGGTAGCCTCCAGCCGCTCCGAAAAAATCACCGCCGCCCAACAGCTCGGCGCTAAGGGAGGCGTTCTGTATACCCAACCCGATTGGGCAAAAGCGCTCCTTCGCCAGGCAGGCCCATTTGATTTGGTGGTAGATGGGGTAGGAGGCGAGCTATTTGGCGAATATCTTTCTCTGGTAGCGCCCGGCGGCCGTATCGTGGTCTATGGCGCTACCCGCGGCAATCCTTCCACTTTTGACCTCCGGCGGCTCTTTTGGCGGCAGATCCACGTAATCGGCTCCACAATGGGCAGCCCAAAAGACTTTACAGCGCTTATGGACTTTATCACCCGCAAGCAGATTCGCCCTTTCGTGGAGACGGTGCTGCCCCTTTCAGCCCTGCCAGAAGCCCTCACCCGCCTGTATCAGGGCCAGCAGCTCGGTAAAATCGTATTACAAGCCCAGTAAGCGGCTTTTCCACTGCTCGCTTCACTTCCATCCTAGCCTTCCCAGAATTCCAATCCTAAGCAACTATTTTTAGCCCCTTGCATTTGTGAGAAATGCGGTATTTTTGCTACGATATGCGAGTCGTAGTTTTCACTTTACTCATGGGCCTGGCAGCCCATCTGTACGCCCAATCCGGGTGTGGCCTTTGTACGGTAAGCAACACACTGCCCCCGCGCACATTTGACCCTCCGTACTTAGAGATCCGAGAGGGGGTAGACACAATGGTGGTGATTCAGTTTGCTTTGCCAGAGACCGTAGCAGCTCCTCTTATAAACTATATCTACCCAAATT